>DAOWAL010000052.1 GCA_030634615.1 Candidatus Aenigmatarchaeota archaeon
ATTGAAAAAGGAAAATTACATGGCATAGTAACAGAATGGGATTTTGTAAAAAAGGTTGCAGGAGAAGAGGAATTTAAGGAAAATGCAAAGCTTGAAACAATAATGTCAAAAAAGGTCATTGTGGTCCCACCAGACGTAGAAATAAGCGATGCTGCTGAAATAATGAGTAAAAACAACATAAGAAAATTACCAGTAGTTGAAAATAATGTCCTGATAGGTGTTGTAACAGCAATGGAAATACTTGCAGCTGAACCAAAGATGTTAAAGCAAATAACAGATTTAATTGCAACATCAAGACAACAACAGAAACCTGTAGCAGGATAAATCTTTATACGACTGTCATAATTTATAGTATTTAACCTGACAATAGAGGAATTGTTAAATTGTCATCAATTCTTGGTATCAATTCTGCAAAAGTTGCTACAATAGCACCAACTAGTGCTACAAATGGGCTCACAAAAAATACTCCGATTATCAGTGAACCGACAAAACATGCAAAAGAACCTTCAATGCTTTTTTTACCTATTTTATGTTTTCCGAATTTCAATCCAACAAGTGTTGATAATGAATCACCGACAGCAAGCATTGCACATGCTGCTGAAGCTATTGGTAATGGGTATGCAATGAAAGTAAGAGTGAACCCAAGGTAGAACAGCATTGATCCTGTAAACGGGTTTTTTACATGGCTTCTTTCAAAACCAAGGGTAAATGACCTGAATTTGGTTTCGACATTATGCAGTATTTTTATCATTCTGCTTTGTTGTGTTCTGATGTACCATGAATAAAGAAAAAACGAAACTGTGATCATGGCAAAATAAAAAATTGTAAGTTCTCTGCTAACAAACTGAGCAAATATTACGAACATTAATCCTAAGAAATGAATTATCTGTCTTGGTATTTCAGTTCTCATAATCTGGTTTATGTTCGAGTGGTTTAATAAATATCTTCTAAAAATATAATTATGAAAGTAAAGCTGAATAAAGAACAGCAAAAACTACTTGAAACACTTATATTTTTGGTTAAATTAACACTTTTCTCTATACCGGTTTATATCATACTCACATTCCATAACATACTCTTCCCTTTACAGTACATTGTTGCAAAAAATGTGCACATGTTACTCAATGTCACCGGTTTTGACATGGCAATGGAAGGTATGTTAATATTTGGAAATGGTGTTTCGTTTTTCATTTCAGAAGACTGTACTGGATGGAAAAGTGCAATTTTATTAATAGCACTCATTTTCTCAGTGCCTAAAATTCAATTAAGAAAACGTGTCATGGGGGTTATTGCAGGATTACCCGTGTTATACGTTGCGAACATACTTAGAATTTTAATTGTAATTTTCGTGTGGAAAGGTGCAGGCAGAGGTTTTGCTGACATATTTCATGACTATTTATGGCAGGTTGGGCTGGTATTCGTTGTGATGATAATATGGGTTTTATGGCTCATGTGGACAGGAAAACTGAGAAATAACGCTTTTAAAAAATTATTGCATTAATTAATAAACTAAGGTGAATGTATGGACGATATCGTAGGGTTAATACCCGCAGCAGGAATTGGAAAAAGACTTTACCCATTTTCAAGAGCAGTACCAAAGGAAATGTATCCTATACTCGGTAAAGCCGTGATAGAGCACACTATAGAAAATCTCAAGGTGGGCGGTGTGGAAAAAATATACATGGTCGTAGGCTTCCAGAAAGGTGCTCTCATGGATTACATAGGGGATGGATCACTATTCGGTGTTAATGTCACTTATTTGTACCAGATGAAAAGAATGGGTCTTGGTCATGGCATTCTTCAGGGTAATGGATGGATAGATAAAACATTTGTAACTCTTCTTGGCGATTCGTTCATAGAACCAAAAGAGGAAATGAAAGAATTGATTGATTATCACAAAAAAGAAAAACCAATCGCAACAGTTATGCTTTTTGAAGTTGACGATGTCTCAGGATACGGTATAGCAAAGTTCAAAAATCTTAAAAATGGTTCCGGTGAAATAGAAAAAATGGTTGAAAAGCCACCAAAAGGAGATGCTGAAAAACTAAAAACAAACGGCAAGACATACGCTCTTTGTGGAGCTTATGTTTTTGAACCTAAAATTTTCGATTACATTGCAAAAACAAAACCAGGATTAAACAATGAAATACAGATAACAGATGCCATGATACTCGCATTAAAAAACGGTGAAAAGATAAATGGATTTATTTTGAAAGGCAAGTATCTTGATATAGGAAAATGGAACACTGTGAAGGAAACAGAGAAGTTCTTAAGAAAACAGGTTGATGTTGAAAGTTATTACAAAGAACGTGAGAAAATGATGGAAATTGTACGTAAGCAGGAGAACGAAGAAAATGGAAGGTAAAAACGTATTAGTCACAGGCGGAGCAGGTTTTATTGGATCACATATATGCGAAAGATTACTGAAAAACAAAAATACGGTGTTCTGTGTGGACAATCTTGTTACAGGAACTAAAGACAACGTAAAATTATTCTTAAAGGATCCGAATTTCACATTCATAGAGCAAGACGTTTCCAAACATCCGATTGAAATAGATCATAAAATAGATTATATTTTTCATTTAGCTTCTCCGGCATCACCTGTAGACTATCAGAAATACCCAATAGAGACGATGATGGTCAATTCCATAGGAACACTCAATGTACTTAATTTTGCAAAAAAGAAAGGCGCAACATTGTTATTTTCTTCAACATCCGAGGTTTACGGTGATCCTCAAAAACATCCACAAAGCGAGGATTACTGGGGAAACGTAAATACAATGGGACCGCGTTCATGTTATGACGAGTCTAAAAGATTTGCAGAAGCGCTCACATTTTCATATCATCAGTTGTACGGTATTGATGTTAAAATAGCAAGGATATTCAATACATACGGCCCGAGAATGAGAGCAAATGACGGCAGAGCAATCCCCAATTTTGTTTCACAATCGCTCGCAGGCAGACCAGTAACAGTATATGGTGATGGAAAACAGACAAGGAGTTTCTGCTACATTTCAGATATGGTAAACGGACTGATTACACTCATAGAATCGAAATACTCAGGAGAGCCATTCAACATCGGAAATCCTGACGAAAGGAAAATTGTGAAGGTTGCTGAAATGGTACAGGAAATCACAGAAACCAAATCGAAAATAGTTTTCAAACCATTGCCAAAAGACGACCCGGCAAAAAGAAGACCTGATATTAAAAAGTCATTGAGTAAGCTCAGGTGGGAACCAAAGATTGGTTTTTCCGATGGTCTTAAGCTGACAATTGATTATTTCAGAAACGAGTTGGTATAGAGTTGGGACAAACTTATAATATATTACACCTCGGTTAATTTATTTATGGTAGAAGATATTTCAAAAGATCAGGCTCTAAAAACTATAGTGAAAGGTTCCGGAATAGGTTTTTTTGGAATGATTTTTTCAAATTTAATACTTTACGTACTGAGAGTTATTTTGGCAAGATCACTCACAACAAATGAGTATGGAGTACTCTTCCTAGCTATTTCCCTTATCAGCATGCTCATGTTTCTTGCAATGCTCGGTATTGGCGATGGTATACTAAAATATATCCCACACTACAGAATCAAGGGAGACAATGAAAGAGTCAAGGGGGTTATAGTCTCTTCTTTTTACATACTATTTCCTGTATCTATAGTTGTTTTTATTGTTTTATTCATATTTGCTGAACAGATATCAGTAATATTTTTCAGTGAACCCATGTTAACTCCGATCATAAGAATGTTTTCCGTAATCATACCATTATTTGCAATATACAATGTTTTTTCAATAACAATGACATCTTTTAAAAAATTAGAATACCCTGTCATATCATGGCTAATATGTAAACCATTGTCAATCCTCATTATTGTGATAATTTCATTCGTGTTAGGATTTGGTCTTCTGGGAGCAGCTTTTGCTTACGTGGTTGGTTTTGCAGTTTCCGCTGTTATGGCAGTCATTTTTCTTGAAACAAGAGTTTTTCCTGTTTTTAGGAATAAAATAAAGGCTATACAAATGAAAAAGAAACTCATTATTTTTTCTTTGCCACTGATTGTTTACGGTATACTTTGGAATTTCATGTCCAAGATAGATACTTTGATGTTAGGAATGATGATGACCTCTTTTGATGTAGGGCTTTATCAGGCAGCTATACCAACATCTCAATTCCTTTTCATGTTTTCCAGCGTTTTAACAGGATTATTTTTACCGCTCATATCAGAATTACTCGCAAAGGACAAAATAGAAAATATTGGAGTGGTATACAGAACGATCCCAAAATGGATATTTTATTTCAATTTCCCGCTCTTCATAATATTTTTCATGTACCCGAATGTTGTTTTAAACATGGTTTTTGGTTCTGATTATATTCAAGCTGCAAACAGTTTAAGGATACTCTCTTTAGGATTTTTTGTTTATTCTATAGGGATATTATCAACCATAATGTTAACCGCCTTTGAAAAAACAAAATATCATATGGTAAACTCTGGTTTAGCACTTCTCGTAGGAATAGTATTGAATTATGTGTTAATTCCATTGTACGGTATTAACGGTGCTGCGATGGCGACAACAATAACATTCATATTCTATGTTTCCATGCCAATTTTTGAGACGTATAGAATATCTGGAAAAACTCCATTTCACATTGACATGTTTAAATCTTTGGTTTCAGGAACGGTATCAATGTTTATAATATACACAGCGACAAAATTATTTTTCGCTGAATTGAATATATGGATAATGTCAATCATGTTTTTTATGTTCATCCTTTCGTATACCATACTAATGCTTGTACTAAAAGGGTTAAGCAAAGACGATATAATGATATTAAAAGCCATAGAAAAGAAGACAGGAATTAGGGTAGAAATATTAAATAAAATAATCAAAAAGTTTATTTGATTATAAGGCTTTTTGTAATTGAGGCTTTGCCCAATAAGTCTGAAAAATAGCCTACTTTTTGTGCAGGATGCGTTTTTGCACAAAAAGTCGGAACTTTAATTTAAAAGTAGCCCCGCGCGTATTCTCTACGCTGAGTGTATGTTAGGGGAATGATATATAATTAATATTTGTTTTTAAATAAAGTTTACCTTTTTTCTATTCCAGTTAGATAACCTTTTAAAAATTTCAACCATTCTAAATATTTGACCTCAGGTGCTTTCATTTTCAAATTTAATATAATATCAGATTTGTTAATTTTACCCTCTTGTGTTATAATATGTTTTTTGGGTTTTCTATAAAGATTATATTCGAGAATACCTTCTTTGTAATTATATTTAATATTAGCAAATAATCTGTCAATTTCCTTTAGGTCACCCGTTTCTGTTTTTATATGTATCCCATCTATGACAGAGGAACTACTTACACACATTGACAGAGGAATATAATTATTTGTAAATTCCACGAATAATGTTGCAACATCAAGTGCGTCCTCGACCCTTTCTTTATCTGGTTTTTCATAAAAATGCTCAAGTTTCACACGTTGCGAATTTATTTTTTCTAAAATTTTCGGGGATAAAATACCCATTTCTTGCAATATGTTACATTTTTTAGGAAATCCCCAATTTTCACGCTTTGCAGCTTTACCGAAACCATAAAAATAAAGCAAAGTGTCAATCTGACATTCTATGGCTCTTTTTATATTAGTCAATGAATTTGCTAGTCCTCTTTCGTCACCTTGGTCTAGATCCTGTTTTGAGTAATCGAGGAAATTGTTTGGATTAATCGAGAATGGGCATGAAAATCTTGCCATTTTATCCTTTCCATGAAATGGTTTAACGTATAGATTTTCAGGGGTTTCAATAATTCCTAGTGACATAATCAAATATTCAAAAAACGATTTAAATTAGTATGTTTAAACTTTATTCCTAACTTTACGTTGTTCGCTTATCCTCTCTTTGTTCTTATGGTAATATTCTCGATGATAATTACGATAGTATTCTTTCAATTCTTGTTTACGTTTTTTGTCAGCTTCTTTTACTTCTGGTCTTCTAACGTATTCACTATTACGTTTTCTTACTTTCTCTATGTTCTCTGGTTTTTTCATATATTCTTTGTTGTATTGTACTTGCTGTTCCTTGTTTTTCTTGTGCCAATCTTTCATACTCTGAATAAGTCGTTCCCTATTCTCTTGATAGTATTTACGGCTTTGTTCTGAACGGTTAGTTGGCATGAATTCACCTAATGATAACTCTCAACTTCAATATTCCAACCAATTAAATTAGCAGTACCTATATTGAAGTAATAATTATCTGGGCCCTTGTAAACATAGGTAGTCTGTGTTCCGGAGCACTTACCCATCATTATCGATTCTTGTAATAAAGTTTGACCAGTTTCTTCGGAATTTAAAAATATATTCACCATACCATATCCAGTTCCGTATGTAGAATCTTCGCTACAATCCCAAGTGTATCTCCATTTTTTATCATAGACATGGAAAGATTCAGTATTTTTGTCAGATACACCTGTAAACTTAGCAATTGGATACCATTTTTGATCAGGGAGACAATCCGATGCACATAATTCATAATTTTCCCCGTCGTCACACACATTATTACCACAACAAGGTACTATAGTATCATGTACACATTCATAGCTCGTTGAAGATGAACAATGATCCATTGTACAACTATCCTCATCATTACAAGATATTGGGCATTCCTTATCATCTACTTCTTCACATCTTTCACCAACTACCTTAATGTTTTTTTGGCAAAAAATCGATGAAGGTTTCTCTTGACATGTTTTATATACATCATCTTTTGCAAAGCCCTCGGCAATATGATTGTTGCCACAACTATTTTCATCAACACATACTCTCACTTTCATATTATCAGAGCACTCAGTCCAAGAATCACAAACATAATTTGGATTGCATGTTAATTCATGTCGTTGTGAAACACACCCAGAACTAACTAAAACAACAATCATCAGTATTGAAAGTATTAGGATTTTAGTGTTCATTTTTTACATGTCTCCTCGTGTTTGTCTGCTTCTTTTTCTGTTGGAAATTCTTTACCACAATACTCACATTCCCATTCGTATTCAAAACAATCTTTCTCGTGTTTATCACATTTAAATTTGGCATTGAATGTAATACCACAATGTTCGCATTTCCACTCACGATTTTTACAATCTTCTTCATGCTCATTCAATTTAATTTTGTTTTTGAAAATTTCGCCACAGTATTTACATTCCCATTCCATAGAACATGTCTCCTCGTGTTTGTCTGCTTCTTTTTCTGTAGGGAAACACTCTCCGCAATATTCACATTCCCACTCATCTTCTTCATAAGAATTATCGAATTCTTCTTTTAACAGACCAACATCAAGCGATTTGAAATCATAATGAATAAATCTACTATTATCAGATAGTCCAAATTTAAAAAAGTTTAATTTTTTTTCGTCTTGCACTTTATCTGCTCTCTTGAATGCTGTCCAAAGGTTATCTATTGCTATATGGAAAAGCCATTCCACAACAGCTTTATTACCCATTCCTTTACTTTTAGATTCCCAAAACTTTCTTATTTTGTTCTCATCTTTGAGATTGTATGAATGTCTTTCCTTTCTGTGGTTTACACCCATCCTTTTTCGAGGTTCATCTATCCATTCGTGAAGATCTTTAAAATTACATCCTGTTCTATCTTTACTTATTCTGCAATGGATTCTTAGCCCAGGCATATTTCATAATTCGAATTTTGATTTAAGAAAGTATGTTTAACCACTTTTTGGGCAAAGCCTGTAATTGATTCAGTTACACTTGCACCATTTGAAAAAAGTTCTGCTGATGTAACAGTGTCAATTTCACCTTGATACACGGCAACATTACTAGAAAATGATATGAATACGATCACAAATATCGTTATAAAAATCTTCATTAAACTTCTATTTAGTGTTCATGTTTATAAATTTTAAATTTATGTTTAAACTAAAATTATTTTAGTTTAAACTTTCATAGCACTTAATACCGTAAATATAAAATAACTATATTTTGCAAGCAATATTATTCAATATGCGAACATCTATATTTTAAATCTTCAAAATATTATATTCAAGTTCGTAAATAATTTGTGATTTAAATGGTAGAAGTATCGATATTGATTCCGTGTATCAAAAAATCATATCATTTGAAAAGGCTAATACCAAAAATAGAGTCACAGACATTCAAAGATTTTGAAATAATTATAGACGATACTGATAAACCAGTTTCGGTTAAAAGAAATCAAATGATCCGGAAAGCCAAAGGCGAGTGGATTATTTTAATAGATGATGATATAAAAATACATAAA
>DAOWAL010000020.1 GCA_030634615.1 Candidatus Aenigmatarchaeota archaeon
CAAAGCGCTATTGTAGAAAAAACAGAATTTCCAAAAGCAAAGGTAACTAGAATTCTTGACAAGATGGAAGGAAGAGGATTACTGGAAAGACGCAGAAGAGGAATGACAAACGCTATTATTTTAAAGTAAACTGGTGTAAAAGTGAAAATTCTAAATGCTCTCAAAACTAAATTGTATCTTTTACTGGCAATTATTTTTGCAGTTCTAATGGGATTTTTCTACCCTTACATCCAGTCGTTTGGTGATATTGAAATATGGTTTTCCATAATAACGCCAATAAATCTTGTATTATATGTAATGTTTTCAGTACTGTTTGGAATTACAGTTTCCTTTCAAATATACAGATTACGTGAGCATAAAACTTGTTGCATAAAGAGCGTATCCAGTGGTACAATTGGCTCAATACTTGGTTTTTTGGTCGGACAGTGTTCAGGATGTGTTTCATTTGTATCATTATTACTTCCTTTCAATGCAGTCATTCTTCTGGCAACTTACAATTCATTATTCACCGCAGTAAGCTTGTTATTACTAGTTCTTTCACTCTATCTTCTGCGTGCATTTGAGAAAAACTAGTGTGTGAAACTAGTTTCACACTTAGGGGTATATACCGTTTCACATATTCACTTCTTCATGGAATGTATAGTGTGCGGAAAAGCTCTAGAAAAATATGCTGTCATAGGTAAGAACAAGGAAATGAAAGTCGCGTTTTGCGTCGACCATGTTCCGGATTGTTCAGAATGTGACTCCTGTGATTTCCTATGCGTTAAATGCGGTAACATAAAAGACATCGGTGAATGTATTAGAACCGATGGTTCACTGGGAGGTGTTTGTAATGGAAAATGAAATACTCTACGTTGAAGGAATGCATTGTAAAAGTTGTGAAATGATCGTAAAGGATGTACTTGAAGAAATAGGTGTTGAATCAAAAGTATCTCACGAAAATGGAACTGTAGAAGTAACATTTGATGATGAAAAAGTTAGTTTAGATGAAATAAAAAAAGCTATAAAAGGCGAAGGATACGAGGTGAGTTAAAATGAGTAGAATTGTTAAAGAACATTTCAAGGCAGATGGTATGACATGCCATAGCTGTGAAAAGATTATCGAAAAACAGGCGATGAAAGTTCCTGGTGTTAAGAGTATTAAGATAGATTATGCGACCCAGGAAGGAGAAGTTAAGTTTGATTCTTCAAAGACAAACATAGATGAAATTCTATACAAAATAGAAGAAGGACCCTACGAATGTTCAATAATAAAATTCGATGATGGCAGTAGCAGGAGAGGAATGAATTTTCCAAAACCTGTAAAATCAATAGTTCTTACACTCGCGCTATTAGTAATACTTTTCGGAGGATACCAAATGGCAAGCTCATTTTCTGTTTTTGAGTTGCCTACAATAGGAGGACCAGCATCATTTCTTCTGCTTTTCGCTGTTGGTGCGTTAACAGGATTCCATTGCGTAGGTATGTGTGGTGGATTCATAATGTCATATACCTCAAAAAAAGCAGTTGATGGTAAAAAAGATCTTCATGTAATGTCCCATGTTCAGTATGGTGTAGGTAAACTTGTTAGTTACACTGCAATAGGAGCACTATTTGGTTTCATTGGAACAATATTCATATTCACTCCAATGATAAGAGGAATGGCTGCTATATTTGCAGGGATATTTCTTATACTATTTGGTATAAGTATGCTAAACATATTTCCTGCGCTCAGGAAAGTTAGAATTCCAGTACCAAAAGCGATTTCAAGATTCACAAGCAAAAACAGTGATAATGAAAAAAGACCGCTTGTAACCGGTCTATTGACAGGACTAATGCTAGCATGTGGCCCATTGCAGGCTCTGTACATATATGCAGCTGGAACAGGCCGCGTTGTTGAAGGAGCAATGGCATTATTTGCATTCGGTCTTGGCACGCTTCCCGTAATGTTCGGATTCGGTATATTTGCATCATATGTGTCCAAGAGTATGACAAGAAACATACTGAAAGCATCTGGACTTATAGTTCTTGTGCTCGGTGTTGTGATGTTAAACAGAGGAGTTGCTCTTACTGGAACTGGGTATGATTTTAACAGTGTAGCGGCTTCGTTTACAATGTTTGGTCAATCCGCAGAAGCTGCAGAATTTTCAGAAAACATGGTTGCTTCAGAATCTGGAGGTTACCAGGAAATAAGGATGGATGTTACAAGATATGGTTGGGAACCCGATAAATTCGTCCTAAAGGCGGGTGTTCCTGTTAGATGGATTATAAATGGAAAAGAAATTAATGGTTGCAATAACGCAATACAGGTCCCAAAACTTGGTCTTGATTTCGACATAAAGTCAGGAGAGCAAGTAATAGAATTCACACCAGAAAGTGAAGGCATAATTCCATGGAGCTGCTGGATGGGTATGATACCAGGAACATTCATAGTGAAAAATGATATAGATTTGGGTGATACTGAGAATATCCAAAAAGAACTTGAATCGGTGGCTGTTCCTAAAGGAGGCAGCTGTGGCGGTTCAACTTGCGGAGCAAAAACCGGCGGTTCATGTGGTTGTGGTGGGTAATAAAACCACCTTTTAATTTAATTAAATATAGTGAAAATATGAAGAAAAAGTTGCCTATCCAGGGTATGCATTGCGCATCTTGCGCAAATATAATAGAGAAGAAAGTAGGAAAAATTCCAGGCATTGAAAGTGCCAATGTGAACTTTGCAGCTGAAACACTTTTAGTGGACTTTGACGATAAAATAACTGGAGTATCTGAAATAATAGGCACAATTAAAAATGCCGGATACGGTGCATCTGAAGAAGGAGGCAAAGTTGAACCAAACAACAAAAAAATCCTTCTGCTCTTCAGCATAGCTCTCTCTGTACCCGTTTTTTTATTCAGTATGGTCTTTATGGAAATACCGTATAGGCCACTTATTCTTTTTCTACTTACAACACCTGTCCAGTTCATTGTAGGTTTTCAGTTCTACAAAGGAATGTGGAGTGGTATCAAAAACAGGTCCGCAAACATGGATACGTTAATAGCAATAGGAACATCTGCATCATATTTTTACAGTGTTGGTTCAACGTTCTTTTTTACAGGCGATCTCTACTACGAGACATCTGCAATGCTAATAACTTTTGTAATGCTTGGAAAATTCCTGGAAGAAAGAGCAAAGGGTAAAGCAGGAAACGCCATAAAAAAACTCATGGGTCTTGCTCCTAAGAATGCCACTGTTGTCAGGAACGGTGAGGAAATGGTAGTTCCTGCGGCAGATGTAGTGGTTGGTGATATTGTTATAGTTAAACCCGGTGAGAAAATACCTGTTGATGGTATTGTAGTATCAGGTCATTCATCTGTCGATGAATCAATGGTGACTGGTGAAAGTATTCCGGTTGAGAAAGGAGAGAAAGATAATATCATAGGTGCGACAATTAATGGAAATGGTTTACTGAAAATAAAAGCAACCAAAGTCGGTAAGGATACTGTTCTGTCACAAATAGTAAAACTTGTTGAAGAGGCTCAGGGATCAAAAGCACCCATTCAAAGATTTGCAGACAGAGTTTCATCATATTTTGTTCCGGTTGTCATAGTTATTGCACTTATCACGTTTTTCTTATGGTATTTTGTACTGGGTGCGGTGTTCTCCACATCACTCATATTCTCAGTAGCCGTTCTCGTAATAGCCTGTCCCTGCGCACTTGGCTTGGCCACCCCCACTGCTGTTATGGTAGGGACAGGCAAGGGAGCGGAAATGGGAATACTAATAAAAAATGGTAGTGCCCTTGAACAAGCCTGTAAAGTTGATACAGTCGTATTCGATAAAACAGGCACCCTTACAAAAGGAGAACCTGTTGTAACAGATATAATATCTGAGGACACTGTCAAAGAAAATGACATTCTAAAACTTGCGGCAATTGCAGAAAAAGGATCAGAACATCCTCTTGCAAAGGCAATTATGAAAACCGCAAAAGAAAAGAACATTGCTGTCCCTGATGCAGATAAATTTTCTGCAGTGCCTGGACATGGTATCAAAGCGACATACAAAAAGAAGACAATACTCCTTGGCACAAGAAAGCTCATGAAAGAATCGAATATCAAAACACATCAAATAGAAGATAAAATCAAGAGTCTTGAAGAGCAAGGTAAAACTGTCATGATGGTTTCAGAAGGCAAAAAAATCGTGGGCCTAATTGCAGTTGCCGATGTGCTAAAAACTGAAGCAGTAGAAAGTGTTGATAATCTGAAAAAAGCTGGTAAAGACGTTTTTATGATAACAGGTGATAACGCTAGAACAGCATCTGTTATAGCAAAGCAGTCCGGAATAGATAATGTTTTGGCAGAAGTTTTACCTGGAGATAAAGCAAACGAAGTAAAAAAACTTCAAACAAAAGGCAAAATCGTTGCAATGGTTGGAGATGGAATAAACGATGCTCCTGCACTTGCACAATCAGATCTTGGTATAGCAATAGGTTCAGGAACAGATGTTGCAATGGAAGCGGGTGACATTGTACTTGTGAAAAGCGACCCAAGAGACGTTGGTAAAGCAATTGAGCTTAGCGGAAAGACAATGTCAAAGATACGTCAAAACATGTTCTGGGCACTTTTCTATAATTCTGTTGGTATACCGATAGCAGCAGGTACTCTCGCAGGAATTGGTATAACGTTAAGACCTGAATTAGCGGGCCTTGCAATGGCACTTAGTTCTGTGTCTGTTGTTTCGAATTCACTTCTCCTTAAAAGATACAAGAGTAAATAAAATCAGTGATAGTTATGAAAGATCTTTTGAGCCGGCTAGACTCTCTTAAGAGAAGCAATATCAAAAAAACAATTGATACCAGACTTACTGAATTCAGAGGACTTGGAAAAAGTCCCAACGGTAATATATTCAGTGAATTATGTTTTTGCCTTCTCACTGCCAATTACAGCGCAGAAGGCGGTATGAGAATACAGAACTCAATAGGGGACGGATTCTGCTCACTTTCAGAAAATGATCTTTCAACAAAACTAAGACAGCTCGGTCACAGGTTCCCTAACAAAAGAGCAGAATTCATAAGCGAAGCAAGAAAACACAAAGAAGGTATCGGGGAAAAAATTCATTCATTTCCAGGAGAGAAAGATGCAAGAAACTGGCTTGCGGAAAATGTCAAGGGACTTGGATACAAAGAATCTAGCCATTTCTTACGAAACATTGGTTTTGAAAATGTTGCAATAATTGATTTTCATATAGTAGACTTGCTCGTCAAGGAAAAACTGATAGAACGCCCAAAAACACTCACAAAGAAAAAATATATTGAGATAGAGAAAGTGTTGGAAGATATTGCAAAAAATGCAGACATGAACCTGGCAGAACTTGATCTTTATCTTTGGTATATTGAAACCGGCAAAATACTCAAGTAGTGCGATCCTTTTCTTTTTGACGAAACTTGAGAATGTTTTTGTAGTATGTAAGATGCCAAAGTATGTGGAAAATCGCGACAATTGTCATTGCTGTTCCGAATTCTACATGCAGTTTTAACATGTTTGCATACATCGGGAAAACTATCCCGTAGTTCACTTTTAGTACGAGAAGAACCCCAAGACCGCATGAAACAATGAATGTTATTGTAAGAAGTATGTTCCATAATTTTCTGTGATTTACTATACTTATTTTACCTTTCCTTGAAAAAGTGTAACTGATTGCATAAAGTATAATTAAGATTGTTACAATTGGTATAAACATATATTTTTCACTAAATTCATACGTGCCAGTATTGTCGATATATGAATCAACATCAGCTTCTCCTGTTGCTTTAATCGATGCTGCAATACCCTTTGCCACGTTTGGTTCCATCTCAAAGTTGTCATGTAAAACCTGGAATGAATCAGTAATTCTTACTTCAACTGGAATCAGTTTGCTCAGCTCTTCTGCGTATTTCTCTGCACTTATTCCATAGAGTTCTGCAATTTCCTGAACTGTTTTTGTTTTGAGATCTTTTCCTGTTATTATGTCATGTGTATCATCGCTTTCGATTGTTACTGGCTCAACCGGGGGCAATCTGTCCTCGGGTGCCGGCTGTGAATAATCGCATATGCCATCATTGTCTGTATCTATGAAAGCTCCGCAATCACCTGAGCAGTTATGATCAGCTTCGTCGCAACTGTTCCATTCAACTGCCCCTGATAGAGCAGGTACAAATAATGCAATTAGAAGAAGTGTGAATATTTTTTTCATTTCAATATTTGGACCTTCTAGCTTTTAAATTTTGTGAGTAAATAAAATGTATGAAATTTGGCTGCGGTGAAACCACTTGTGCAAATTGTGGCGCATGTTGCAGAGGATGGGACATTGAACTCTCCAAAGAGGACATAAGAACAATTGCAAAAAAAGGGTATGATATAAACCGGTTTCTTTCCACAGATCCTATGCCAAGGATGAAAAATGTGGGCAAAGAAAAAAACTGCATATTTTTGGACAAGAACAATTTTTGCGTAATTCACACAAGACACGGACACGATGTAAAACCAAATACATGTAAACAATACCCTAAACTTGATAAAGAAAGGATGAAAGAGTGCGACTACGCTTTTTACAGACACAGTAAAACAACTTTCAGCAGAGACATAATGATAACAATACTTGACAATCTCAAGAGAGTCAGAAAAGAGGACTTATTTCAGATGTTTTTGGAAGAACTTGATACTGTCAGAAAACAGGGTAAAAAATATGTAGACGTTTTCAACTATGACGACACCAAAAAAGCATCAGGCCTGAGAAATTTCATTTTCGAAAGAACTGCAAAAAGAACAATCAATGTCAAGCTTACAGAAAGAGAAAGAGAAGAATTTAAAAAAATAGAATTAACAGACAAACTTGATGTTGCAGTTTTAATGGAAGAACTAAAAAAGAAAATTCCTGAAAATATAGCAAGCAATGAAAACTTGCCAAAAATGTTACTTGCATTTTTCTATCTGATACAGAACGAAGAACCAAGAGATGCGGCAGGTCTTGTCAATTATTTCTTTGAATGGAACGCAAAAAGATTCTGATAACTGCGGTATATTTTTAAACATGACAATCATTATGATTACACAAGTGATTGTAAATGGTTGTATTTGAAAAATATTGCGATAAATGTGGAGAGCCAAGTAACAGACTGGCAAACGTTGACGGTAAAAAGCTTTGCCCTAAATGCAGAGGTATTCGAACAGAAGAAGACGAAGAGCAGGGCAGGAGAGCCAAGCTCAGGAAAATGTGGGCTGGCGGCGTATAAAACGCGGGGGTACCCAAGCGGTCAATGGCTTCGGCCAAAGGGGCTAGAGTATCTAAACCGAAGGTTTGGTATGGCCAAGTTTAGGTATGGCCAAGTTCAGGTATGAAACAGCATTAACTTGTTCGTTGAAAAGCCTAGTAGCTTAGTGCTTTCCAGGGTTCGAATCCCTGCCCCCGCATGTATCTTTCTTACAGACGCTAACGCAAATCTCAGAAAGCTACATATACCAAAGAATGGTCATTTTATTAAAAATAAAAACTTAGAGGACGTAACATCCTCATTTTGTCAATTTAATGTCAATTGTTGAGACATTCAGTTCTACATTGTTGTCGCCTTTGATTTTTTCTGTTCCTATTGTTATACCGTGTTTTACATCTGTTACAAACTTGTTTCTAACCACTTCGACAACATCCACTGCCCTTGATATTGCCCTTCCTCTTGCCTTTATGTGCACTTCTTTCAACCCTTCTGAAAACTGTGTTATTACGGCAAGAACGTAGGACATGGTAGGTTTTTTACCAACAAAAACAACGTTATCGTCTGCTCTTACTCTCGGTTTCTCTTTTATTGCTTTACTCTCTTCTGCCATGTTTTGCACCTCCTAAAGTGCTGTTACTAGACTTCATCGCTGCGGCGATACTATTTAATAGTTAAATCGGTGGTTTTAAAGGTTTTTTTAGCTACTAACTTCTATTTTGAATTTGAATTCCACCGGTTCGTAAGAAACTTCAGTCCCATTGAATACCGGTAGTAATTTCGGTTCTTTTGCTGATACTGTTATATTAAGTGTTGCCTGGCAGTAAGAATCG
This sequence comes from Candidatus Aenigmatarchaeota archaeon, assembly GCA_030634615.1. Taxonomy (GTDB): domain Archaea; phylum Aenigmatarchaeota; class Aenigmatarchaeia; order QMZP01; family QMZT01; genus DAOWAL01. Next base: position 8,036 of record DAOWAL010000020.1, read on the forward strand.
CTCTTTGAGAATTTTTCCACCTTCTTTCTCACTTCAAACTTCTTTCCTACAAAACCTGTTCTTTCTTCGGTTTCATCATAACTGTCTGACAATGATCCACAATAAATTGATTTTGAATTGACTTCATCCATGAAATTTTTGGCAATGTAGTGTAGCATCAATATATCAGATTCATACGCCCTTTCTATTGTAGATGAAATTCCCATTACTACATTTCTTCGTTCCATTGGTGTGGATACCTTTTCTTCAAAATATATGTTTTTATTGCCTTCTGCTTTCACTTTGATGACACCGTCTACTATTTTATTTATTTCCAGTTTGGCATTTTCAAGCGGAGGTATTCTCACAGACTTTCCAAGGAAACTGTAATCCTTTGCAGCGTATTTTTCAAAGTTTTCAACTATCTTTTTCTTTATTGCATCCATTATACTATTTTCATCTGTATTCAATTCATTTTTCTGTGTTTCCCATCCACCGTTTTTTGCAACATTGTATATTGCCTGAAATACCGAATAATCCATTGATGTATCGTAATATAGTTTACCAAGCTTGATAGCATTGGATGCGACATAAAGATCTTCACTTAGTCTAAGTTCGTTTTTCCTGTCTGTGCTACTTTCCCAGAAAAAACTAAGGCTGAGTATTATGGTTATTGTAATAACTAACAGAGAAATTGTCAGAAAAACAGCACCTTGTCCTTTTTTCATGTCAATAACCCCACATTGCCAACTTTTCCATTTGGCATTGGTATAACAACAGAAAGACTTGGTGATTTTGTAGAACTTTGTCCGCATGTTGAAGGAACAGGTTCATTGAAATAGTTGCATGGGTTTATCGATGTTTTGTCGTTTTTATATTTATCACTGTTCATTTCAAAATGTAAATGTTCTCCTGTTTTCCCTAAAACATAGCCGGTGTTCCCAGAAGTTCCTATAGGAGTTTTAGGGTTTATTTCCTTTCCGAGTATATCGCCCAGTTTAACATTTACAGTATCTAGATGGTCATAGTGTGTGTAGAAAATCTTTCCTTTATCTGAAGTGTGTTCAATTACAACGAAATTTCCAAGTCCACCATTGCAACAACATGTATCACTGTTTCCAGAACATGATGTTATTTTTTCACATTTGACAGGATCTGATGATTTGCAGTTTTTGCCAATTCTTACAACTTTTCCTGAAGAATATGTAGAATACACAGATGTTCCTTTTGCGATTGCAAAATCCAACCCGCCGTGAAAATCTGTTCCCTTGCTGGAAAGCTGTCTGTAACCATATCCACTTGATATCGTGTTATAATCTTTGACAGGCCATGCGAGTTTTACATCGTATTCAAGACCAACAGTCGAAGTCGGCTGGTTTGCTGATTTAATCTCCTTCACAACACCGTTTGGTCCCTGTACAACAAGATTATATCTTTCAAATTTTAGAAGTGTCGCTTTCAAATCGTCTTCTATTTTTTTCGGAACATTACTAGCAGCGTATGAGCCAAGCACTCCCATGTAATTTATATCGCTTTTTTTAGTGCTAAGAAATGCCAGAGTTTCGGTACCCTGATCTTCTATGTCAAGATAGATGTCAATTTCTCCTTTTATCTTGACTATGCCGATTACACTGTTTATTTGCATAAATATGAAAAAAGTTGCTAAAAGTACTGCTGCAAAAACTAGCAATACTACAGTGTCTACCATACCCTTAGATTTTAATTTTAACACTGAGCTTCCCCATACTTACTTTTTTTATTTTTGTGGTAGGATCTTCTTGTTCTATTGTTATCCATATCTGATGACTTGGTTTATCCACAGAGTCCCCGAAAGTCCACTTTTTACCTGTTTCCACTTCCTCTATTTCCGCATTTATTTCAGGATATTTTATCCCACAAAAATTATCATCGTTTATTTTCTTCCCATTGTAATCATCAAGTATTTTCATTGGTATACTGTATGAATCTTTTCCCTGTATTCCTATCAGACAGGATTCTACCATATGCGATGCCTCGATTGCTGTTATTTTTGTCATGTCCGTTTTCACACCTCCACCGAAATCTAGTGCCCCTGCTATTGTCATTAAGACCATTAATACAACTGTGCCCATGAATATGAGAAGTGCGAATGTTATGTTTAGGTATTCGATATCCCCTTTCATGTTACTGCCCCCTCTATACCTCTTTTTTTGCATGTTGAACCTGAGCATGAAAAATAACAATCAGGGTTTTTATCAAAGCACGGTTTGTGATCTTCAAACACTTTCTTAACATGGTTAAGTGTTTCATCGCCTGTTGTTCCCTGGCAGCATGCGGCAGCGTTCCCGTCTTTGTCCTTGCATATCTTTTTACCCGATGATGAATCCAGATATGGAGCAATATTATTCCAGCAGCTGGATCCTCCTGAGTTACAATGCAAACTGATGACATGCAAAAGTTGGTCGTGACAGTTGTAATTTGCAACAGCTATTTTGTCAAGGTCATATCCCTGAGTGTATTTTGACATGTCTGTTTTTCTGTCACGTAAATATAATATTCCAGCCTTGAGATTATCGAGATGGTTTTTGTAATCTATTGATTCTCCGTATTTATCTCCCATCCATGTAGCAGTTGATGGTAGTAATTGGAACATGCCATATGCCCCTGCAGGAGATACTACAACTTTACCATTATCACAGTGAAGAAAGTGGTTTTCAGCCATTATCGCAGCCTTTACAACATTTGTATCTATTGGTAACAACTTTATGTTTGTCCCAGATGTATACTCAAATTTTGAACTATAGTAATCGATTATCTGTTTTACATCCTCTTCTGACGGTTCTGCACATCCTTCAACACTGTCGACTTTTACTATTTTTACACCATCAGAACCCGAGGTCTTTGTAAATGTAATATATCTTAGACCTTCCATTTTCAGAGAGCTTTCCGATCCCATGTCAACATTTCCTATAAATGCTGTTCTGTCACTTGTTTCGGATTTTTCAAGATTGACAACAACACATACAGATCCATCACAGCTTTTGCATGTACACTCACCACTTTTACAATATGCCAGTTCACATTTTCCAACAGAACCCGGGTCATTCTTTTTGAACGTTTGCCCACCTTCCCTGTAGACAGTAACTCTTACATAATATGTTGAAGGTCTCTTACTCCATCTGAACCAAGTGTATCTTTCTATTTCAATATCTACTTTTCCCTGAAAATCCCTTTCAATAGAACCTTCATCCACACTTGAAAGTGCTCCTATATATGATGCGACTATATGTGCAAAATAATCAGCTCTCGCCTCGTCGCTTGACTGCAAACTTGGTTTTAATGTTGTTCCTAATACAGCTACAGTAAATATCATGCCTATCAAAGCCACACCAATAAAAATAATCATTCTCGACCCAGGTATGTCGCCTTTTTTCATACTCAGATTACGCATTTCTCCTTTGAATTGACTTCTTCGATGTTGTTTATGTTTATATAATCTAGTTTTCTATTGATTTCAAACATTACACAATATGTTTTAGAATCACTTGAACCTTCTATTTCTCCACCATTGTCAAGATTGTTGAATGTCATACCATAGATATCTTTGCATATAGTATCTGGTGCCATTAATTCTGTTTTTGCAATTTTTGTACTTCCAGATCTAATTAGTTTCCATAGATTATAGCTCCTTCTTACGATAACAATGTGAGCATCCGCATCATCATTACATTTAATTTCTTTCGATCCTGTTCCAAGTGTTTTCCATTCATTACCATTGACAAAAAATACATCTTCTACACACTCAGTCATCTTTACCGATAACGCCTGTCCGCCTTTATAATTAGAATCTTTGAATTGGTCTAGTAGTCTATTAATATCGTAATCAGTGTCTGCTATGCATTTACCGTATACCATGTAGTCATATTGTCTTGCTCCGATAACAAGTACCATCATTATAAGAATTCCACTTGCTGCTACTAACATTATCATGACTTGTGAATATCCTTTCACCATGAAATTATTTTAGTTTTCGTAGCTTAAAAGTCGTCCAAAGAACGAATATCATGCCTGTCATTGGATTAGTTCCAGGAGGCCTATCAAACGTTTTTGCGGAATCTGTTATGAAAATTGTTATTATGTAAACTGTTAACGCTCCTACAAATAATATCATAAACCAAAATAGCATGTCGCCTTGACCCTTTTTCATAATTATCACATTACATGTATCCAAGATATTTTGCTGCGATGAACGCAAGTATACTAAATACTATTACACCCATCAAAAATGTCATAAGTCCTGACTGTAGACCTTGCCCAAATCCCTTCAACACTTTCATCAATTTAATTTTAGCATTTCTCACTTATTAATTATACCGTATGCGATCTAATTCGAATATTATTTATACGCAAATAAACAATTATTAACCATGGGTAATAGGGTTAGAAAAGGTCAGGGCGGAGGAATGATGAAATCGCCTATTAGCATGATACTCGTTATGATATTTATTTTTATTGCAATTGGTGGCATTGCTAGCCAAGGTGGGGTGCTTAGTGATATTGGTAAGAGTCTTGCCGATCTTCTTAATCCCAATAAGCCAACTATTGCAGATTTTGAACTTGCCAAGAAATCTACAGATGTTTTAACATGCGCTGTTGCTTCTTCATTTCTTGGAGAAGAGTGGTCAGGAAGTAGTTCGGTTAATTGTGATTACGGTATCAAAAAATCTGCTAAGGTTGAAGGAAAAATAATTGCCATGGGTTCAGAGGGGCCGATAACTATACCAAATACATTAAATACCGATATAGGAAGTTCATCGTCCATTACGGGATTGCATGTAGGGAAAGTGACAGGGGCAGCATCTGGAGATGAAATAGAACTAACAGTTGATGAAGCAAGAAAACTCACTCCGATGGTTGAGTGTACAAAGGATAATGGTAAAGTAACTGGTTGTACTGTTAAGAATTTTTTGCTACCGCAGGAAATAGATTCTTGGGAAGAATGGATATTATATTGGGGAGATCCGCAATTTGCGGTTTACTGGAATATGTTCCCAGTAGAAGAAGATACATGGAATTTTGATATAGAATGGGGGCATCATGCTGTAATTTTTGGTCTATCTCTTTTACCGTGGGGAAGATTGTTTGGAACCGGTGCTAGCGCTACTGCTACATTGGTCAGAGGACCAGGTAAAAAATTAATTGCAAGGGAATTGGCAGAACCTATCGTAGATGGATTTACTGCGGTATCAAGGAATGCTTTCAAAGCTAACATGGACGAATTTGTAGAATTCACGGTATTAAAAACCGCACGAGAACAAGTTTTACGTAAATTTTCAAAGGAGGGTATTGCTGCATCTGAGTCTATTATTAAGCAGGAAATTGACAAACTGCTTCCTACTTTAACACCATCTGTAAGAGCCAGCTTAGGGTTAACTGACGAAGTTGTTGAAAAAGTATTCACTGTAGGAGTCAAAGGGATGAAAGAGTCGGACATAACACAATTTGCAAGGGGGTTGCAGAATTTCGACAAAAAAACTCTTTTGAAAATGGCA
>DAOWAL010000034.1 GCA_030634615.1 Candidatus Aenigmatarchaeota archaeon
AAAAATTTCACAAAAAAGCTTGACATAGATGCACAAAAGAAAATTAAATCTTACAGAGGAATGAGACATATTGTAGGACTTCCTGTTCGTGGTCAGAGGACCAGAAGCTCATTCAGAAAAGGCACTGTACAGGGTGTTTCGAAAAAGAAAAACAGTCCACAATCTAAGAAGAAGTGATAATTATGAGAACATTAAAAAGAAAGTACAAAAGACCGAAAAGGCCATGGGATTCAGCAAGAATAGCTGAAGAAAAACAAGTCATGAGAGAATTCGGTCTTAGAAGGAAAAAGGAAATAAGAAGAGCAGAATCGATTATCCGTGATTACCGAAGACGAGCAAGGAATTTAATTGCTGTAAAAGACGATGAAAAAACAAAAATTCTTATTGAAAAGCTTGTTGAACTTGGTTTAATAGAAAAGGGCAACGGTCTTGAGAATGTACTTTTACTTGATGTAGTCGGAGCTCTTAACAGAAGACTTCAGACAATTATTTTCAAAAAAGGATTTGCCTCAACAATCCAAGAAGCAAGGCAGAAAATATCACACGGTCATGTTCACATAGAGGGACGAGCGGTTAAATTCCCGTCATATATTGTCCCAATTGACAAAGAAAAACTCATAAAAGTTAAAGGTGGTTCATAATGAGAGATGGAAAATGGGGAATAGCACATGTATATTCATCAACTAACAATACGATTATTCATATTACAGATGTAACAGGTTCTGAAACAATAGCAAGATGCTCAGGCGGTATGATAACAAACAGGGACAAGGATAAAGGATCTCCATTCCCAGCAATGAAAGCTGCAAGAAAAGTTGCGGAAGAAGCAATGAGCAAAGGTGTTTTCGGTGTTCATTTGAAAATAAGGGCACAGGGCGGACACAAAAAGAAAATACCCGGAGCAGGGGCACAGCCAACAATTAGAGCACTTGTACGAGCAGGACTTAAAATTGGACGAATTGAAGATGCAACTCCGATCCCACACGACACAACAAGAAAAGCGGGTGGAAGGGGAGGAAGAAGAGTTTAAATTCATAATTAAGTGATTTCTATGGCAAAAGGACATAAACCAAAAGCTGGTTCAAGGGCGTTCTGGCCACGAAAACGTGCCAAAAGGATTTATCCTACTTTCAAACATTCAAAAGAAATTGAAAGGATAGCAAGCAAAACAACTGATACAAAACCTCTTGAATTCAGTGGTTACAAAGCAGGAATGACACGTATCATGTTCGAAAACACTAAAAAAGGCAGTGTAACACAGGGACAGGACATATCAGTTCCGGTTTCAATTATAGAATGTCCCCCACTCACAGTAATGGCAATAAAGCTTTACAAAAAAAACATAGATGTTTACGAAAGCATGGCAACTATCTGGGCAAAAGATTTGAAAAAAGATTTAGCAAGAAAACTTGATTTGCCAAAGGGTAAAGTTTCTACACCATCATATTTTGACGGAAAGATATCAAAAGTTGCCGATGTTCGTTTAATAGTTAACACACATCCAAAAGAATCTGCAATTCTAAAGAAAAAGCCAGAAATATTTGAAATTGATTTGACTGGTTCAGTTGAATCAAAATGGAATTACGCAAAGGGAAAGCTTGGTAAAGACATAGACATTTCCGAAGTTTTTGGAGATGGCGAATACGTTGACATCAAAGCCGTGACAACAGGTAAAGGATTCCAGGGTGTTGTAAAAAGATTTGGTGTTAAGATCAGGTCAAGGAAAAACAAAGAGAAAAGAAGGCATATAGGTACAATGGGTCCTGTGACACCAGCAAGGGTTTTACCAGGTGCAGTCCCACAAGCTGGTCAACTTGGTTTCCAGATAAGAACAGAATACAACAAAAGATTAATCAAAATCGGAAACGAAGGAATCAAAATAAAGGGCGGAATTTTAGGTTATGGAAATGTTAAAAAGAATTTCGTTATTATTGAAGGTTCAATACCTGGCCCAAGGAAAAGGCTTATTTTCATGAGAAAATCTGTCAGAAAAACTGATGTCAAAGATGCTATTGAGATCAAAAGCGTACGACTTGATTCTCAGCAGTAATTATTTTTAACAATCCGGAATAAATTATATTTATGAATCCGTGGTATATCATAACATTACTTGGTGAACCCGCTTTATGGCTGATTTTTACCGGGGTACTTCTCGTGATATATCTTTTCATGAGAAAGGGCTTAGATAACGAAAAAAAGGCATTTGTTAAAAAATGCTTCTTTGTTTTCGGTATTAGTATCTGGTTAACAATTGGTGCTGTGGGTATTATAAAAGCCAATACCCAAATGGAAAGACCGTGTGTAATGTGCACATCTGGAACAACAGAATGTAATCCACATTGTCCATTTGATACATCATTTCCGTCAGGACATTCCGCAGTAATATTTGCAGTATTCACAGCATTTCATATTTGCATAAAAAGAAAATGGTTTATGCCGTTTTTTGGCGTGCCTGCACTTGTTGCTCTTTCAAGATATGCTCTGGAAGTTCATTATGTCAGTGATATAGTTGTGGGTTCAATAATAGGTGCAACTGTACCTTTGCTTGTTCTGAAATTATATGAGAAAAAATCTTAAGCTTTGTATCTTAGAATTCCACCTATTCCGCCGATTTCTTTTAACTGATTTCCTTCTTTTGTATCTGTTGATATCATCTCAACTTCTGAACTCATTTCTTCTGCAAGCTTTATTATTTCGTCCGTAAGATCCTTTTCTGCCTTTATGTCATAAAGTACATTGCATTTTTTACATTTCATTGTTTCGGCTTTTTTTCTTTCCATGAAAACTTCTTTACTGTCTCCACATTTAGAGCATTCCAAACTTGCTTTTACCCAGTCAAGTTTTTCTGTTACCAACAAAATTTCAACTGTCCCCAGTTTCACAGCTTCCATTACTTCTTTTATACCGTAAACTGCAAGACCATTATCTTTACCCAAGGCATTGAAAAATCTCATTAAAAGCTTTTTCTCTTTCATTACAGAAGCTTCGGCAAGTGCTTCTTCTGATCTGTTAACAGCTTCTTCAAGACCATATTCACCAACATATGAAGTATCAACAACCGATATTACTTTTTTCTGTATATCATATCTCATGTACTTGTTCTCAACAAATCTATCCTTAACACCACCAGGTCCGCCAACTATTATACCTTTTAAATCTTTGAATTCTGAAAATTGTTCTGATGCGACGTTTGCAACTTTTTTCATGAATTCAATTAAAAGTCCCTCCCTTATACGGGCATACCTGTTAGCGCTCCAACCGCCTTTATCTGTTTTTCCGGGTACAAGCGAACCCAAATGTTTAAGTTTCTGAAGTCTTTTTCCATGTAAAACACCTATTTCAGCTTCAGATTTATCTATTACAACAATTCCGTAAATTTCAGTTTCTCTTATCATATCTTTTAGCGGATCTAAAATGAATTTCTGATCACACCAGTACAATTTCTGCTTGAGAGGTTCTGGTGGTTCAAGTGCATAAATTTCAACATCAGAAACTCCTTCTCTCTGAGAAATATTTCCCGAAAGCACGACAAGACCGTTTTCCGGTGTTTGTTTGTAAAGCTTCAGATGCTGGGATATTCGCTCAAGTGCAGCAACAACGTTTTTTCTGACAGCCTTTGATTTTATGTTGATTGCTGTTGATTTTTCATTATTTATCTGCTCGGCTGCTTTTGGAAGATTGTACCCGGCAGGAATATACAATGAAACAAGTTCTGTATGCCTGCCCCTGAATCCATCCAGTTCTTCAACTAAATCTTTCAGTCTTCTCTTCCTAATATCCTCTTTTGACATCTTACTCGCCTCATTTACGAATAAAGTTTAGTTTGTGCGCTTATATTTAAAAATAGGCACAAACCTACACATTTTCAAAAATTTTTAAGAAACGCGTAAATGCACTTACCAAGTTCAGACGTGTAGCCGCCTTCTAAAACTGCAAATCTGGGTTTATCGAGTTTTGCTATCAAAGTAGCTATTCTCGAGTATGATTCCATGTCAAGCTTTATGCTCGCTATGTTTTCATTTTTGAATGTATCAAAACCTGCCGATACTGCAATTAAGTCTGGATCGAAATCCTTGATCTTATCCAGAGCCACTTCAAGCTTTTGAATGTACATACTTTCTTCAGTGTATGCATTTAATGAATAATTGAAACAATTTCCGTCTGAATGCTTTCCTGTGCCTGGATATATTTGACCGTACTGATGTATTGAGGCAAATAGCACGTCCTGTCTTCCCAAAAATATGTCCTGCGTGCCGTTTCCGTGATGAACATCTATATCCAGAATTGCAACCCTGTCTACCTTTTCAAGAGCTTTTGTAACAGCTATTGCAATATTGTTAAAGTAACAGAATCCGCCGAATTTCGTCCTCGTTGCATGATGACCAGGTGGTCTCATTAGAGAAAAAGCTTTTTCCTCTTTTAGAGATGTTTTCATTGCAAGCATTGCTCCACCAACAGAAAGTTTTGCATGGCTGAATATGTCTGGAAGAGCAGGAGTTTCAAGATTGATGAATTTACCGTGTTTTATTTTATCTATCATTTCTTTAGAGTGGACAGAGAGTAAATCTTCCCTTAGGCATTCCTTTGGTTCTATGAACTTAAAATCCCGTGTGCTTCTCAGGAATTTAACTGCATCACTGACACGTTTGCTCGATTCAGGATGACCTGGTAAATCGTATCCCAAACATTTATCAGAAAACACAATTTTTGTACGAACCATATAACAAATTAGTAATTGAAAGAATTTATTCCTTATACTCAATTTATAATTATGAATTTGAGACAGATCTATGAATATTACTCACGAGAGGATGTTCGTAACTTCATAGCAGAGTTCAGTAAAGACAGGGAAGTTACGGGTGTTTACATAAGTGGCAGATTTTCAAAAAGACCCAATGTCATACTTTACCCAAACGATGTGACTGCTATGGCAAAGACAGAGATTGTCGAATTCCACGGATCGCTTGAACACTGGTCACAGCCAATGAACTTAAGATCCGATAATTATGATGAACTTAGAATAGGATGGGATCTGGTCTTAGATCTTGACTGCAAATTATTCGAGCACGGTAAAATAGCAAGTGAAGCATTTTTATGGGCTCTGCAAAAACATGGTATAAAAGGAGCATCAATAAAATTCACTGGCGGAACGGGTTTTCATTTGGGAATACCGTGGGGATCGCTGCCGAAGAAAGTCGATTACAAGTCTGTGACAAATCAATATCCTGAAATGGCAAGAAGAATAGCAAGATATCTAAAAGAATTTGCAAGGGAACGGTTTGAAAAAAATATATTGAAGCAGTTCTCGGCAGAAGATCTTTCAACACAAGTTGGTAAACCACTTGGAAAGATATTTACAGAAAATGGAATTGATCCGTACGAAATTGTTGACGTTGACCCAATTTTACTTTCACCAAGACATTTCTTCAGATTACCATATTCACTTAACAGAAAAACATTTCTTGTATCTGTTCCGATAAATCCGAGCAATCTGGAAAGTTTTGAAAAAAAGCACGCAAGGCCTGAAAACGTAAAAGTCGTGGAAGGATTCTTGGATAAATATAAAAACGATGAAGCAAGTACGCTTGTAATGGAAGCATCAGATTGGTGGGAAAGGAAAAGCAAAGCTGAAAAAGATGACATAATGTCTAAAGAGTGGGAAAAGGCAAGAAGTGATGGAAAACGTTGGATAAAACGTGATGAAGTGCGGTTATTCAAAAAAATCGGTCAGAGAAAAGAATTTACTGGGGTTGTGCCTGAAAAACTGTTTCCGCCATGCATAAAGAATATATCAATGGGGCTCCCTGACGGAAGAAAGAGGTCTGTTTTTACGCTTATCAATTTTTTGAGATCATCAAACTGGACATGGGAAGACATAGAAAAATATCTCATAGAATGGAATCAGAAAAATAAGCCGCCGCTAAGGGAAAATACAATCCGTTCGAATATAAGGTGGCAAAAGTCAAGAAACAAATCAATGCCACCGCCAAACTGTTTTAGAGATGATGACAAAAATGATGGTTATTACAAAGAATTTTCTGTTTGTAGCCCCGACGGCAGATGCAATAAGATAAAAAATCCTGTAACATATCCAAGAAGTATGATGAAAAAAGATGTTAAACAGAAACCAAAAAGAAAATCTAAAACTAATGTGAAAAACAAGAAATCTTAAACATACCAAGTTTGCCAGCAAAAGCCCCAGTGTATACACTTGCCCATTGTTCCATGGAGTGATTTTATACAGCAATCATGGCACACTAATTTATCTATATTTTTGCAAAGGACTAACTTTCCTCTTCTCGTAGTCCTGTCGCATTTTGAGCAGTGTTTTCTTTTCTTTTCCTCCATTACAAAAAAACCTTCTTTTAGAGTATACTTAGAAATAGGTTCTATTTATGTGTTCTCTGCGGGAAAAAATGGAGTTTACTCTTTTTTGATTTTTTCTAGTCTAACACTTCCACATTTCGGACATGCTTTCGTGGCTGGTTCCATGATCATTGGTTTGCCTTCCCACCCACACTGAAAACAACGAAATTTAGCCATAAAATTAATTCACAGAGAATGTTTAAATGCTTAATATCGTAAACTAAATCGATATAAAGTGAAGTTCAACAATGTCTGTGTCAGAAAGTGATTTCCTTGCCCCAACTTTCTGTCCTTCAAATCTCGCAGAAGGGCCCCATATACGTGCATAATCTAATTTGTATGCAAACTGCTTGTGTATTTTTTCTGCGACATCGTATATATTTGAACCCTTCTTCATAATCAACGGTTCCTCTAAGTCGGGCATTTTTCCTATCTTTTTAAGATATATTCTCATGAGACAAAGGTTGTTCCATATTATTTTTTTGAGATTTTCTATTCCCTCTTTTTTGAGGCATGATATTTGTATGAAATCCTTTGGGAGTTTTTTCCTCTCCTCTTCTGATAAAAGATCTACTTTGTTATAGAGAACGCGTGCTTTGACATAAACCCTGTTTTTTGATGTCGCATCAATTAGTCTGTCCAGTGTTAAGTTTTCTCGTATCAAAATTTCTGCGTTATGTATTCCCCTTTCATTGACAATAAGCTGAACCATTTTTTTGTCTATATGTTTGAGTTTTACAGCAGAACTTACCTTAACTCCGCCCCTGTTCATCTTTTTTATTATGACATTCGGTGGGGTTTCATTGAGCCTGAAACCTGAATCATAAAGTTCATGTCTTACCCTTTCTACCTGATTTGGTTTATCTGCAACAATGAGTATGAGGTCGGCATTTCTGACAACTGAAAGAATTTCTTTACCCCTGCCCCTGCCAGAAGCAGCATCTGACACTAACCCTGGTATATCTAAAACCTGAATCTGGGCAGAGTTGTAGAGCATAACGCCTGGAACAACATCAAGTGTTGTGAATTCGTATGCAGCTATCTTTGAATCGGCTGATGTTATACTGTTTAGCAAAGTAGATTTACCCACGGAAGGGAACCCGACAAGTATAACTGTAGCATCACCCGATTTTTTAACTGAGTAGGAAAACCCGCCCCTTGTTGATTTTTTACTGGTCGCATCTTCTTTAAGTCTGGAAAGTTTTGCTTTAAGCTGGTCTATATGATACTGGGTTGCCTTGTTGTACTTTGTTTTTTTAATCTCTTCTTCAATACTTTTAATCTCTTCTTCTTTGCTCATTTTTCTTCCACCTTTTATTTATGGATTAATAAAATATTATATTATGGCTTTACCGATACTATTTGACCTCGGATTAATAATATTCCTTTCTGCAATACTGGCATATGCAGCAAAATTATTGAAGCAACCATTGATAATAGCATATGTTATAGCGGGTTTAATAGTCGGACCAATGGCTCTTGGGATTATAACAAATACGGAAGAGATAGCACTAATGTCTGAACTTGGGATAGTTTTTCTTCTGTTCTCAGTTGGCCTGGAAATAGATTTCAGAAAGTTTAAGCATGTAGGAGTTTCAGCGTTTGTAGGCGGGGCTATACAGGTAGTTCTGATGTTTTTACTCGGGTTTGCAATTTCTTTCGCATTTGGACTTGAATCTATGATGGGAGTTTACATAGGTCTACTTTTGGCATTTTCAAGTACAATGATAGTCGCAAAAGTACTTTCCGATAGAGATGAGCTGAACACGCTTCATGGAAGAATTATGCTTGGAATATTACTTTTGCAGGACATAATAGCTGTTGTCGCAATACCACTTCTCGGTAACATGGAATTTCTCACGTCATTTGATTTTGTGGGCTCGATTATATTGCGCGGTCTTGGACTTTTTGCAATAGCGATAATACTCAATAAGTTTTTCTTCCCACGAATGCTGGATTTTGCAGCAGAAAGAAGAGATGTACTGTTTTTAACAGCAATTGCCAATTGTTTCTTTTTTATCTGGGCATCACATGAACTTGGTTTTTCAATCGCAATAGGTGGATTTATAGCAGGCTTGTCCATGGCCAATTTCCCATACAACATAGAAATTGCAGGTGAGATACACGCACTTAGAGATTTCTTCTCGATAGTGTTCTTTTCGAGCTTAGGTATGCAACTTGACTTTGTTGTTATACAAAGTATGTTACCGTTGTTTGTATTGCTACTTGTAATGATACTCGTAATAAAACCGGTGATACTCACTTTCATTTATTTGTTCCTTGGTTACGGTGGAAGAACATCTGGCTATGTCGGAATGGGGATGGGTCAGGCAAGTGAATTTATGTTCATAATCGCTGCGGAAATGTTTATCATAGGAAGTATAACAAAGGACTTTTATTCGTTCCTGATTAGCATAGTTGTCGTATCAATAGTCATAACACCATACATATCGAAAAGCAGGAATTTCATATATGACTTTTTTGGAAAATTCAAGATACCACAAATACGGCATCTCATACACCCAAAAAGTATTCACGGGCTTGAAAACCCTCCAGAAGATACAATGAAAAATCACATAATAATCTTCGGTGCACACAGAATGGGTGAAAAAATAGTCCAGTACATTAAAGACAGGGGAGAAAAATTTGTTGTAGTTGAAAGAGATCCTGAGGTAGTAAAAGACCTTAGCAAAAAAGGAATATATGTAAGATATGGTGATGCTGAAAACGAAGAAGTGCATAAAAAAATATTTCTGACAAAGGCAAAATTAATAATACTCACAATACCATATGCAGACACTGCATCATTTGTTATAAGAAGAGCAAAACGTTTCAATAGTAATGTTAGAATTTTAGCAAGAGCACACACAGAGATAGACGCAGAAAGACTTTATCGTGCAGGGGCAGACATCGTTATAATACCTGAATTTGTTTCAGCTGAAAAAGTTGTTAAAAAAATTGAACATTTCTTAAGAGAGAAAAAGTTATGATTCCTGAAAATTTTGGAATTAGACCGGATCCGTCAAAAGATCAGCATTTTCTCACTGATGAAGATACTATAAAAAGTATAGTAGATCTGGCAAGTCCTAGGTCTGATGACATTATTTTCGAGGTAGGGGCAGGAATCGGGACACTCACAGTTCCACTATCGAAAACAAAAGCAAGGATAATTGCAGTTGAAATTGACAAAAAGCTTGGGAGAGTTCTGGAAAAAGCAAAAAGGAGGAATGTTGACATAATCTATGATAATGTTCTCAAAATAATTGATAATGTAAAATTCAATAAAATTGTTTCAAACACTCCTTATTCCATATGTGAACCACTACTTAACAAATTATTTAATAGAAAATTTGATATCGCTGTTATGAGCGTTCCTAGTAAGTTTTATGACGCAATTTCTGCAAACCCTGAGGAAAATCGATATTCACTAATGTCACTCAAATACCAAAGTTTTTTTGAAATATCATTTAGGTTTAAAATCGCAAAAGAATTGTTCACACCAGAACCAAGAACTGAGACCATAGTGATGACACTGAAGCCATTAACTGAAAAATTCTATTCTAAGAATTTTAAAAAATATGTCCTGAGAGAGATAATACTACAAAAGAAAAAGAAAGTAAAAAATTCACTGACAGAAGCCATAATAAATTACAATAAAAAAATTCTCGGAAATGATTTTACCAAAAAGATGGGAAAAGAAATTATTGAAAAAATGAAAGTTTCTGAAAAAATACTTACAAAGAAAAGTGAAGAGTTAACACTAAATGACTTTGAAATTATACTAAAGAAATTACATGCCTCTCATAAAGGCTTCTGAATCGTGCTGTATAACAAGACCCTTCTCAGTTATTTTATATGGGTGTAGTTTTTGCGAATGGTTGGTTCCGCTCATTTTCCATATCTGAATTGCTCTGTTAAATGCGAATTCGTTCCTCTCATAATACATAACCATTACGCTATCTGTTACAAATTCCTCAACACCGTATCTTGAAATACCTTTTGTACCCGGAACAATTTCAGATACAAGCAGAGCAGTACATCCAAGTTTTCTGAGTATTGTTGAAAGATTGAATATCATTCTCCTAAGTT
>DAOWAL010000124.1 GCA_030634615.1 Candidatus Aenigmatarchaeota archaeon
AACTGGAAAATACCATTCAAAGAGAACTGCCAAAAACTTGACTTATGTAAAGTGTGGAATGTGCAAGTATCTGATTGTTGTTTTGATAATCAAGTGTTTCCAAATGTTATTCCTATTCACTGGAAAACTGAAGAACTAAAAGAATTCAGAAAAAAGTGCAGGAAGCACAATCAGCTTGTGAATTTCGGGATTGATCCTGAACTAAAGTGATTGTTATGAAAAATAGAAACATAAACCACCGCGATGACTGGCAAACCCCCCCCGAACTCTACGAAAAGCTAAACAAAGAATTTAATTTTGATTTCGATCCATGCCCGATCAATCCTAAATTTGACGGGCTGAACTGCGAATGGAATCTGAGGAACTTCATTAATCCACCTTATTCAAGAACCCTAAAAGAGGCATTCATACGTAAAGCATTCGAGGAGAGCAAAAAAGGAAAATTGTGTGTTATGCTTTTACCTGTTAGCACAAGCACAAAGATATTTCACGAAATAATTTATCCGAATGCTAAAATAAGATTTTTGAAGGGACGCGTTAAGTTTATTGGAACCAACACATTTGGTGAGAAAGTGTCAACAAAGTGTGGGATGCATGACTCAATGATTGTAATATTTGGAAAAAAGAATAACTGAACTAATTCAGAAAGTAACTAAGTGCCATCAAAAATAACATACAGTAACCTCATACAACATTGAAGTCTGTAACTAAGTAATTAACTAAGTTAAGGTGCGAAGAAAAGACACGCAATAATATGGTTTGTGATTAACATGTGGTATCGAGTAAAAACACATAGTCTTAGAGTGACAGATCCTGTTAAGTGGAAAGAGATAAGGGAACGCATAATATTGAGAGATAAAAGTACCTGCCGTTTTTGTGGTGAATACACAAATAAGCCAGAAGTACATCATAAGAAAAATAGGTTTCGTAAGTTACAAGATCTCGATAAAGATAGGAACCTTGTTACTTTGTGCTATAGATGTCATAAGTTCGGTCATGGTTTTTTTATGGAGAAGAAAAAAGTGTGATACCATGACCCCCCGCCAACAAATACGAAAAATAATACCTGACGAGTATCACGAAAACGAAAGAAATGGATTGTGTAGAGTCTGCGGTAAAACCCGCGATCAGTGGGAAAAAAGACGCAGCGTATTTTGTTCCGAAGAGTGTTCAAAAAAATACCAGAAATGCTTTTATACTTGGGCGGAGTTGCGAGCCAAGATACTAAAAGAACGAGGAGCAAATTGCGAAAAATGCAACAAAGACTGTAGTGCCGACACACACGAACTAGAGTTAGATCACATTACCGCACTCGTAAATGGTGGTGACATGTGGGATGAATCCAATCTACAACTATTGTGTAACAGATGCCACAGAAAAAAAACAACACTCGATTTGAGAAAAGCCAGGTTCTCAAAGATCGGTCAAAAAGTACTTTCATCAACAATGTGAAAAATATGTCTCTCCTTAGCCAACAAAGAATACTAGAGTTCTTCCGAGAACAAAATAAAGTTCTTTCAACAATAGATATCTCAAAAGGCGTAGATGCAAAAAAAACCGTTCTCCACAAAAAACTTGTCGCACTCAGACGCAAGGGATTTCTCAAGAACGTCGGTTTTTTGCCATACCCCCAACATCATACGAAACTATGGGAACTTACTGGGAAATTGGGGGATGCTTAAAATACTTTATAACCAACATATACCCCGATTGCGAATACACCGATTTCGATTATACTTTGTTGTGTATAGTATCTCGCCCCCCGTAATGTTGAGATTTCGTGCTTTTTTATTTCCTTAATATAAGGGATTCCAACTAAATACCAATCAAGTATGCCTATAATGATGACGAATATAAGCATTGCTGAAAAAAGTAGGAAGATGTAAAAGTAATTCATATTTTCAACTCCCGAATTTTCACAATCGCCGTATCCTTAGGTACAACATGTAGATACTTAAATTGCTTAGTTTCCCAATATTCTTTGGCAATGAAATATGCATCCTTGCTTTCATACACCAAAAAACCGATTATGAACGCATGAGCGGGTTTGAGGTCAATGCAGTCCCTTTTCTCGAACAGCCCGAAATCAGCACTCATCACGTCACGCCATTCTATAAGCAACATTTTTGGTAGGGTTGTCATTTGGTTGCACCTCTTTCCCAGATCATAACATCCATCATTTCCTGAAAGTCTGGACCGTAGATTTCCGACAAAACATATCCTGCATTTTTTGAGGCTCTTGCCACGACAATCGAGGGCGTAGGGATAAAGACAGTATTGATTGAATGGATTTCTTTCACTTTTTCCAATAATCCCTTAAGTACTCCTTGTCTCTGGTGCTCGTTCTTGACAGATATTGCTGAAAGCCAGAGAGTATTGTTGCGTTTCCAGCAATATGAACATTCATCAAATCGCTCGTCAAATATTGACATTTGGTTTATGCCTTCAGACATGGATAATGTATTCATGGTTTTTCTTTCACTAATCATACGACTCAATCCATTCCTTTAGTTCATCAAAACACTTGGAGCAAATATGTTTTTCTTTGAATTTGTATGGGTGTTTCAATTCGATTTCTTCACCACACAAGTCACAAAAATAAGTCTTTGTCGTTTCTTCTGTAAAGCTCATTTTTTCTCTTCCTCATCATTCTTTTTTTTCTTATATTGAGACAATTTCGCCTGCTTCTTGCTCATATTTTCTCGCCATGTTTTGTTGGGATCGCTTTGGCTCATGATTTTTCACCCTTTTTAAGTGCTTCCTCATAATCCTCGCAAACCATATCAATTATCGCATCAATATCATCATTGCAGCCCTCGCACTTAGTCGTACACATAGTCCCACAAGACACAAACTGGTGCAGGAACTCTCGGAGTTCTTTGTTCTTTTTTAGGTTTTCTGGGATTGACATGATTTTCACTCTTCGCATTTCTCAATGAAATTCATCTGGTATGTATATGCTGTCCTTTGTGCTTTTTTTGAAACACGAATGTTTGTCCAAAAAACCTCGACTAACATATTACATTCTGTACTGAAACCAACTACAACACCGCGTCTCTCTTTCATACGCATTGTGTTCAGTGTAAAAGGGAATTCTTTTGATAACTTTACAATATTTCCTATTTTGAACATATCCTTTGCACTCATATTTTCTCACTTCAATCAGTAGCCCCATATCCTTCTTGATGTATCACTCTCGCCAGTAGG
>DAOWAL010000133.1 GCA_030634615.1 Candidatus Aenigmatarchaeota archaeon
TCTTTTTTCAAACTTGTTGAATCTCATGTTCGTAAGATTCTCATCGTCCTTTACAATATCAAGACCACCGACCCAAGATTCATAAGCAGATTTTGCATGCTCCTTTTCTGTCAGACCGAGTTTTGGTTTTACAATTGTTCCAAGAAGCGGTCTTTTTTTAACATGAATTTTTTTTCTTACTCCGAGTATTCCATACTTCGGGCCCCTGAATGACCTGATGTATCTATCCGGGAAATGTATGTCAAGCAAACGAAGGTTTTTGACAATCTTCATCCCGAAAATATTTCCAGCAATGGAGCTCATCATCTGAGGAACACTGCCAAGTTCAAACAGGTCAAGAGGGTATGCAATCTTAATTATCCTTCTTGTCTTGTTGGAATAGAAAACATTAGGTTTCAAGTCGCGGAGAATTCTGGGTTTCATTGTCGAAACCTTTGTCCACGTGCCAATGGAGCTTTCCCCTGCAACATTTCTTGCAGCATCTTCAAAGGTTATTCCATTTGGTTCGACATAGAATTCAGCAATAACATCATCCCTGCTTGGAACATAATTCAAATTTAACAAATCGTTTTTCTTTACAACCATGAAAACACCCCAGATAATTATAATTGGACTTTTTGGTTAAATATGGTTCACCCCAAATAAACCATATTAAGTACTATCTAAATAATATATTATAGGGTTGATTTATTTTAGGTTGATATAGATGACTGTTTGCGATTACACATACAATGAGGATGCAAGAAGGATAAAGGTAAACTGTTTAGGATGCGTTTACGGTGCATCTGTGGAAGAATATGATGCATGTATGTCATTAACAATTGACAAAATTTTGGCAAACAAGGGTGTTGACTCAATTGTACTTGCAAAGGAAAGGGAATACGAATATCGCGGCGACCAGGTAAAGATGCTTGTTGAAATAGCAAGAATAATCGAAGATGTTGTCAGCGAAAAACTGATTGCATATTCTAACATCAAACCAACTCAGGCAGCAAAATGTTATCCGGAATTTCCACAGAGAATTCAATACATCGCAATAAATTTACTGAGAAGAGATCCAATTGGTGCATATGTTGAACTGATTAGAGAAAGTAGAGAACTCATGATACTGATGAGAAAAAAAGGCCCATGCACAAGATACCTGCGCCACCTTAAGGAAAACATTGTTGATGTACTGAGGGACAAGCTTGAGAAAACAAAAATGATAAAGTTTGCAACGCCCCACCTGACAGGATACCATGTCGGAAAAAGGGATATTTATAGACAGATATTCACTCCAAGTGTAAGGCCAAACTTCATGCTTACAAGGTATATGATAGCCCCGCCTGAAAACGGCAAATCCATTGACAGATACAAAGTCGGTGAAGACATTCAGGTAGAAATATACAAAATCCCGCATTCTGCAAATTATATTTATCATGTAACCCCACCGGAGTTTGCTTTGCCTGAAGAAAAATATGCAGTTCTCGATTCAGCAAGAAGATACATGGCATCAAACAGGCCAAAGACAGCAGAATTTGTAAAATCTGAAAAGGTCCGTGATATATTCCACAACATAGGAGTAGATACCATAAGAGAAGTTGCAGATAAAATGGGAGTATACCTTACGACAAAAAACATTGAACAATTGGCGAACATACTCACAAGATACACAGCAGGAATGGGTGTGCTTGAAGTTTTGCTTGCTGATGAAAAGATTCAGCACATATACGTTAACTCGCCGATAGAAAGCCAGCCAATACTCATATTCCATGAGAAATACCAGGAATGTGAAACAAATTTAATTCCAACAAGAGAAGATGCAGAATCATGGGCAACAAGACTAAGGATACAATCAGGCAGACCACTTGATGAAGCAAATCCCGTACTCGATACAGACATCAGAGTACCTGGAGGAAGGGCAAGGTTTGCTGCCATAACAAAAGGACTTTCACCAATGGGTTTTGGTTTTGCGATAAGAAGACACAGGGATAATCCATGGACACTTCCACTTTTCATAAAATCAAAAAGCATCACGCCCCTAGCAGCCGGACTTCTGTCATTCCTTGTTGACGGATCTGTATCACTGCTCGTTGCGGGCGGAAGAGGCGCAGGTAAAACAAGCATGCTCGGCGCAATGATGTTAGAGTTATTACCAAAGGTTAGGATCGTTACGATTGAAGACACTTTAGAGCTTCCAGTAGAACACTTGAGAAACCACGGCTATAATGTAGAAGCACTCAAATCACGATCTGTCATAACAAATGTTGAATCAGAAATGCCGGCAGAGGAAGCACTGAGAACCGCGCTTCGTTTGGGGGATTCAGCATTAATACTCGGTGAAATAAGATCTAAAGAAGCACCAGCACTTTACGAAGCAATGAGAATCGGTGCTCTTTCAAATGTTGTTGCAGGTACAATACACGGTGAATCTGCATACGGTGTGTATGACAGGGTTGTAAACGATTTGCATGTTCCGCCAACAAGCTTTAAGGCAACTGATATTATACCGATATGTAAATCCCTCAGATCAGCAGACGGTATGCAAAGATTCAGGAGAATGACTGAAATCACAGAAGTTAGGAAACACTGGGAAACAAATCCGATGAAAGAAGGTGGCTTTGTCAATTTAATGGAATATTCCGGAAAGGAAGACAAGCTCAAACCAAGCGACACTCTTGTAAACGGTGAATCAGAAGTCATAAACAGAATATCATCATATGTCAGAGAATGGTCAGGAAACTGGGATGCCGTGTGGGATAACATAAACGTCCGTGCAAAGATAAAAGAACAAATGGTAAACATAGCAGATAAGCTCAAAAAGCCGGAATTGCTCGAGTCCGACTGGGTAATAAAATCTAATTCTGAGTTCCATATAATAATAGAAAAACTGAGAAATGAAGTCGGCGCAGCAGAAGCGACCAATATCTATCAGGAATGGGAAAAATGGTTCAAATCAGCTATCA
>DAOWAL010000019.1 GCA_030634615.1 Candidatus Aenigmatarchaeota archaeon
GTTTAATTTCACTTCATCTTCATGACAACGATGGAAAAACCGATCAACACAAACTCCCGTTTTCAGGAACAGTGGATTGGAATAAACTAGCAAGAATTTTAATAAAGTCATCATACAAAAAATGTATTAGCTTGGAAGTAAGCATGAAAAATTCGAATATAACAAATGAAGCAATTTTCCTCTCAAAAGCATACACAACTGGACTAAAATTTTCCAAGTTGATAGAAAATAATTCAAGTAATACTTAAAATAATCAATTATAGTAATTTACTTTTTTAAAATTGTCTCCCCCACTGTTTAAGCCAGCGAATTTTCAATATATAAAACCAACAACGAAATTAAATAATATGAAGGTAAGGAAAGGGAGTGAAATGATAAAAAAACCTAAGAAAATGAAAAGCAATTTCCACACACCTTTAACCGAACCAAGTAATTCTGAGATGTCAGTTTTTGCAAGACATATGAAAAACTTATCAAAAGGAAAAAAGGACGCAAGAATAATTATAATGGGAGCAAGTCCTGAAATTAGAAACATTGCATGCAAAGAAAACATCTGCACAACAGTTGTGGCAAATGACCTGGAAGTAATTGAAAGAACAACAAAACTAATGGACAAGAAAAACACTAAAGAAGTGTGGCTTGAAGGACAAATAACAAAGCTCGGTCTTAGAAAAAATTCATTCGATGGAATCTTCGGTGATCACATATTATCTAACACATCACCATTCAATTCAGATAAATTCTATGAACGAATTAAAGATCTGCTTAAAAAAGACGGTCTTGCAGTAATGCGTTCTGTGGTATTCAGTAAAACAGAAAAACTATTCGAAAAAAGGCTTTCGAAGCATTTTAAAATAGTTGACAAGGAATTTGGAAAAGAGGGTGCCTTTGCCAGACATTTCCCAATCTATAGCATGGTTCCCAAAAAGTAATAATAGAAGAGGGGTTGTATTATGGAAAAATTTATAAATGAAATTAGAAAGCAGACTCTTACTTTAATGACAGCAGCACTTGGATTTGTAGCAGCGCTAATCTGGAAAGATGCAATAACTGCATGGCTTAAACCACTCTATGAAACTTCAGATGGTGCAATGGGTCTCACAATCGCAGCATTTGTTGTAACAATCGTGGTTGTCATAGTAACGCTTGTGCTTACAAAATTGCTTGCAGCAAAAGAGTAATTAAAAGCTTAATTACATAATCGGACAAATGTATTCTATGGGAAGAGTAACATGGGCACTGATAGCAATCAATGTTATAGTTTTTGAACTGATATTTTCAATGCCGGAACCTATGATGAACGCAGCGTTTGGCGCTTTATCATTTTCTTCGCCGTTGTTTTTTGAATTGTGGAGACTTGTCACATCATTGTTCTTACACGCATCAGCATCTCATCTTTTCTTTAACATGCTCGGACTGTATTTCTTTGGAAAAATTACTGAAGAACAAATGGATAGGAAAAGGTTTGTTTTGCTTTATTTCATTGCAGGAATAGTCGGGAGTTTAATCTATGGATTTACGTCAGCAGACCCTGCAGTTGGCGCATCTGGTTGTGTGTTTGGTCTGATGGGGTATGCGATGCTCATGAATCCTAAAAAGACCATAAGAATGTACACAATTCCACTTCCTCTTGGAATGATAGCAATAATATATGCAATAGTGGAATCCATGCTTGTCTACTTTGGAGATGTCATGTCAGGCGTTGCTCACATTACACATGTGACAGGTATGATAGTAGGAGCGTTGTTTGCGTTCCATTCCTCGGCAAAAAAAGCAAGCAAAGGAATATTATGGCTCATACTATTCTTATTCATCCTAATAGCTTTAGGGCCAATTTTAGGAATAATACTTTGGATAGGAAATCTTGTCCTGGGTGCAGTTGATGTAATTGTCGGGTTTGTTTTATACGGAATTGCAAAATTAATTGGTATTATTCTCTGGTAGATGACAAAATATTTCAAATGTTAGAAGTTAAAAAGGAAGGCCTGCACTTTTATTAATATAATTATCCCGCCACGATTTTGTATCTTTGTAGACACTTTTTCCCATTTTGAAAAGTCCCTTACCAGTCAAGTATGTTAATTCAACAGGCCATGTGGCGTATGGTAGATCGTCTTCAACTGCACCAAAAGCATCAGCAATTCCGCCTATAACAGGAAATGCAATCTCCACTACACTAGCATCATGTCCAACAACGTCTGCTCCAAAAGCACCGAAACCGACAACTGCACCAAGTTTCATTGCAAATCTAAAGCCACCATTGTAAATTTCGCATCCCTCATAGTTGATTTTACTTTTTAATTCTCGAGGAACGAATTCTGTTTTTAACAAATTACCCATATATTTAAGCACATTTCTAACTTTTCCAGAATCTTTTTTCTTTCGCATAAACAATAAAATATTGAAGTTAATTTTTTAAAACTCGTATGTTCCACAAACTACTTGTATTGATAGCAAAACAGCTTCTACAAAGTGACATTTTTATAATTAGTCTCTGAATAAGAGTATTGAGGAGAAATTACTATGAGTATTAAAATTCCGAAATGTATGAGCACCCAGCATCCGGACAATGTCAATTCACCGTTCTTTGCAGAGAACACAGAACTTGGTGGAGAAGACGAAATACAGGAAGCGTATTACGCATTTTCCCATCTCGGATGCGATGAGCAGATGTGGGACTGCGAAGGAAAGGAAGTTGATAATTACGTAGTAAAAAAACTCCTCACAAAATATGAAAACTTCTTTGCCCAAAAAAAGCTTGGAAAGGATCTTTTCATAACACTGAGAGTACCAAACCCAACAATAGAAAAAACAGAAGCAAAGATACTGCTTGAAACACTTGAAAGTATACCAAGATCATTTGATGCCGCCAACACATTTTATAACAACGGCACTCCGCCAATATTCGAAGTTATTCTACCAATGACAACATCACACAAATGCATTGACAGGATATACAGATACTACTCTGATTTTGTGGTAGGAAAACAGAACAAACCAATCTGCGATACAACAATATCAAAATGGATAGGGGGGTTCAAGCCGGAGAAGATCAACGTCATCCCATTATTTGAAGACATGAAACAAATGCTGAATGCCCACGCCACGACAAAGGAATACCTGAAGGACAAGGATGTCGATTATCAGAGAGTGTTCTTAGCAAGATCAGATCCTGCACTAAATTATGGAAACATTAGTGCCGTGCTTTTGAATAAGATTGCATTGCAAAGATTACACGGATTATCAGAAGATATAGGAGTAAAGATATATCCAATAATTGGAATAGGATCAGCTCCTTTCAGGGGCAACCTCAGACCAGAAACTGTAGAAAAAATATCAGAAGGTTACCCAAGTGTGCATACATTCACCATACAATCTGCTTTCAAATACGATAACAGTTCACAGGATGTTAGAAACGCTGTGGAAAAGATACATGATAGAAAACCAGGATCACCGGTGCATATCGATGAAGAAAAGGCTATTGCGATAATTGAAAAATACCATAAGGAATACAGAAAACAGGTATCAGTTCTAGCTCCTACTATAAACAGTATGGCCAAGTTGATACCCAGCAGAAGGAAGAGAAAGCTTCATATCGGCTTGTTTGGATATTCCCGTGAAATGGGAAACATCAATCTTCCAAGAGCAATTAAATTTACTGCATCACTTTATTCTCTAGGATTACCTCCTGAACTACTTGGCTTAAACGCACTAAACGACAAAGACATTGAATTACTTGGAGAAGTGTATGCAAATTTCAAATATGATCTAAGAGAAGCACTCGTTTACTTTAATCCAGACACACCTTTCCTACCGGCAAAGTTAAAGCCTGTAGTGGAAAAATTTGCAGTCAGCGTAGAAACTAATCAGGAACATAAAGAAATGACAGACAATGTTCTAAAAGCGCTGAAAGGGAAAAACGGAGAAATTAAAGACCACATAATAAGAGCAGCAAACATCAGAAAATTCTTAGGATAAGCCGCATTTATAAATCATCTTTTTCTCTTATTATCAGGTGGCTTGGGTATGAGGATACCGATTTATCTGATTGCATTGTTTATTATAGTTGTAATTTCTACAAGCGGATGCTTAGGTAATCCGTCCATGTCACATGAAAAAGACAGCGACGGCGACGGACTTTTCGACAGTACTGAACTGAAACTCGGCACTGATCCACAAAATGCCGACACCGACGGTGACGGCATGGGCGACGGGGAAGAGGTAATAAGGAAAAGAGATCCACTGGCCACGGACGATAGTGGTGATTCTGCTGTTGATCATCTCCAGCCCTACGGGAAGTCAATTTACTTTGTCGGCCCGACCATGGGAGCTTACGGAGAAGACGGGATTGCGACATATGTGTGGACTTTCTCCGATCAGAACGGATATCGTCCAAGTGATAGGAAATTCGCATGCGTGACTCCTACTGAACTTCCCGATGAGTTCTGGGACAAATATGATACCCGCGAGGCTTTGACTGGACAGGATTGGATAGACAAGAAAGCCGACAATCTTTACATACCATTTGATGAGAATGGTGTGATATCTTTCTCTATCAATACTTACCGCATACAGGGCAAATACGGTTTCAAGATATGCGGCATTCTCGATGAGAACTACATTGATGAAAATAGTTATGCGGGCGACGGCAACGAAGTAGTTGTTGATAAGAAATGTATATTAACGAAGGAAACTGATTACACCAAATCGTATGGATGTTACTGGGAATTCGAGTACGCTAACGGATCGGATTTCAGATGCGGCCATCTAGATCCACCACAACCTTATGAAGAAATGGTAGCAACCGACGGTAGCAAAGCAAATGCCCTTTTCGAAATAATACAAAATGATGGGATAGAAGAAAAACACACGTTCATTCTTCATTCATCGAAGACGAGTAGTACCATCCACAGGGGCGACTTATGGACTTTATGCGGATTCAGCCAAGCATGCGGTTGCTGTAGGAATCCAAATTTTGATTATGCGAACGATAAGAACGGGTTGTGCATCAATATGGGCGTAAGAGAAGGGGACTCGAAAACAGTGTCAATAGGCGTCAATGAAAACCACTTCACCTACGAAGGCGACGGCGACCCGATGACTATTACTTATTAAGATTAATTGAAACGCCGTAAAGTCGCTACTATATCCCCCGAACCTGCTCGATTGATAACATTATTTATTATCAACCAGAACCAATAATTAAATATGCCTCTGAAAAAAAGCAGATTCTGTGATATTGACGTTCCCCCAGGGAAAGTCATAAACACTCTTGCCAAACGTGTTCTTGTTGATGGTTTTCATATAGTCGTTGATCTGAAGAGATCCAAGGGAACATACATGGTAGATGCCAGAAACGGTAAGAAGTATCTTGACATGTACACATACTTTTCGACTCTGCCAATCGGTCACAATCATCCGGGAATGGCGGACAAGGATTTCCTAAGAGAGCTAAGGGAAGCTGCACTTGAAAATCCTGCAAATTCTGATGTTTACACTGAGGAATACGCGGAGTTCGTCAAACGTTTCAGCATGTGCGCTTTACCTAAACATATGAAACATCTTTTCTTCATCGCCGGTGGGTCTCTTGCAGTTGAAAACGCGCTCAAGGCATCAATAGACTGGAAAGTGAGAAAGAATCTTAGGAGAAACTCAAAAAAAGAAATCGGTAAAAAAATCATACATTTCAAAGAAGCATTTCACGGAAGAAGCGGTTATACACTTTCACTAACAAACACTGCAGATACCAAGATAAAATATTTTCCAAAATTCAAATGGCCAAAAGTACTTAACCCTAAATTATCTTTTCCTATAACTGAAAAAGTTTTGGCAGATGTCAAAAGAGCAGAGAAAAAATCTCTTGACCAGATAAAGACAACACTTAAAAAATATCCTAAAGATGTTGCAGGTCTTATAATTGAACCAATTCAGGGAGAAGGTGGTGATAACCATTTCAGATCTGAATACATGCAGGCACTTGAAAATGTTTGCATAAAAAATGATATAATGTTCATACTGGATGAAATACAAACTGGTTTTGGTACAACAGGAAAAATGTGGGCATTCGAGCATTTCGGTATAAAGCCTGATATAATAGCGTTCGGTAAAAAGGCGCAAGTATGCGGAATTATGGCATCAGATAAAGTGGATGAAGTCAAGGATAATGTTTTTCACATGTCAAGCAGAATAAATTCAACATGGGGCGGAAACCTTGTTGATATGGTGAGGAGCAAACGATATCTTGAAATAATCACAAAGGAAAAACTTGTTAAAAACGCTGAGGTCATGGGAAAATACTTCCTGAAAAGATTAAATGAGCTGGCAGAAAGAAGGGATGATGTTTACAATGTAC
Organism: Candidatus Aenigmatarchaeota archaeon; assembly: GCA_030634615.1. Classification (GTDB taxonomy): domain Archaea; phylum Aenigmatarchaeota; class Aenigmatarchaeia; order QMZP01; family QMZT01; genus DAOWAL01. Next base: position 6,353 of record DAOWAL010000019.1, read on the forward strand.
GCGGAAGGGGGTGCTTTGTCGCATTTGAAATGCCTTCCACAAAACAGAGAAACGAACTGAGAACAGAGTGTTGGAAAAACGGCCTTGCTCTTCTTATATCATGGCCAAAATCAATAAGGTTCAGACCACCTCTGACAGTTAATAAAAGTGAAATAGACGAGTGCATAGAGAAGCTTGAAAAATCGTTTAAGAATTAGAATCAAGTGAAGACTCTCCGTCATTACCTTGTTCTGGATTTTTACCTTCAAGACCATGATATACATCATCTTCATCAAGCTTCTTTTGTTCAGGATCCTTTGCAGCTCCTTTCCTGCCAATGTTTTGAACTTTATCTGTACTCATTATAGTGGCAACTATTGTTGAGAAGAGTACTGACATGAGTACTACCATGAATATTATGTTAACTATTAGATCACCTGCTGCTTTTTGACCAACACTTGCCAGAACTGATGCTATTATCGGCGCCATTGCTGCAGCTGCAATTCCTCTTGGTGCAACAAAGCACATGAGTGTTATGTCTTTTTTGGTAAACTTCTTTCTTCTCTTACCAAGAATTGGTATAAGGAAAAGAGGTCTTGATGCAAATACTATCAAAAAGAAGATGAATGCTGTCCCGAGCTGAACTAGATCAAATGGTAATACTACCTGAGCACCAAGCATTGTAAATACAGCTATCCTTAGCATTTCAGAAAGCTGGTCATCAAACTGTTTGACGTCTTCTTTATCGTTATCCTTGAACACGAAATTGCCTGCCATAAGACCGCATATGGCAACAGCAAGCATGCCTGAACCGCCCACGCTTTCAGCTAAAGCGTATGTTACAAGAGCTATTGAAAACAACGCAAGAGAAGAGTATTCTTTCACAAATGTCTTCATTATCTTGGATATTATGAGTCCTATTATAAGACCTGTACCAACACCTGCGACAATCATCTGCCAAAACTGTGCAGCGTATGTCATTGGTGAAATTATAGCACCAGGTTCAAGAATTACTAAATCAAGGAAAAGTATCGGAAGAAGAACTGTGAGAGGGGAATTGAAAATCGATTCTATTTTTATTATTGCCAGGGCCTTTTTGGATTTTGAAAGTGATTTTTCAAAGGCAATGAGTACACCTGTACCAGTACCGCTTACAACTGCACCCAAAAGAAGGGATTGTATCGGGTCAAAACCAAAGAGTATGTGTGCAAACAAACCTGTGAAAATTGTTGTAAAGAATACTCCTAAAAATGCTAAATTAACAGAAACGTTTGAGAATCTTTGAAATATCTTCCATTTTAGATTGAATGTACCTGTGAAAACAACGAGTATTAAAGCTAAAACACGGAGAAAATCAGGAACTGCGCCCATTGCCTCGACATTTACAAGCGTCATGTCGATATACTGTGTCACAAGTGGATTCGCAAAAACCGTAGGGCCTATTACAAGACCAAGCAGGAGCAAAAAGAATGTATCAGGTATTTTAACCTTCTTTAACAAGTTTGCAATAATTACACCAAGGCCAATCAATAAAGCGAAATACGTCATTGTAAGTGTTATGTCAACTACCATGATTAATATTATGACTGATATAATAAATCTTTTATCTCAGCTTGTCCTTATTTTCAAATAGGTGTAATTAAATGACAGATCCTGACGGTGTCACAGTAGCGTATTTTAAGAGAATTTTATGGTATGTTTTGGCAGGAACACGGGGCGGTCTTATGAGAATAAAAATAATAGGATTAATAGAAGAAAGACCATACAACGCGAACCAGTTAAAAAAGAAACTTGACGTCGACTACAAGACAATACAGCATCACCTAAAAGTTTTAATTGAAAACAGAATACTGACTACATCAGAAGAGAAGAAATATGGAGCCGTATATTTCCTTTCACCGATGATCGAGCAAAACAAAGAAATTATAGACGAAATAAGGAGTAAATTGGGAAAAACTAAATAAATACCCAATGTGAAATATTCAAGTGGTAATATGCCTTGGACACAGGATTTATCGATTTTACTGACAGTTGCGAACATCGTTTTACTTGCAGTACTATTTGTAATATATCTGAAAAACTACAGGGGACTCAAATCAAATTTCACTCTCGGTTTGCTGCTTTTTGCTGGAATCTTCCTTCTTAGAGACGTGGGTCTCGCTGTATACCATATGATGGATATGGGATTTTACTACACCCAGTCTGCAAGGGGTGACATAATGATACACGCAGCCCAGCTTGTGGCATTTCTCATACTCCTGAAAATAACATGGAAGTAAAATTAGGATAACAGTCATTTTTTAAATTTTACAAAACTATTATCATTATGGACAATTCAAATGTTATTGTATTTATTGGGAAAACTCAGGGTGGATACCACATAGCTAATATTGCACACCCTAAAGAGTATTTTGGAAGTATCAACAAATCGTTACTTTTTGCCATGAATGACTGGCTTAGCAGTTTTGATAAAAGTGAAAGAAGCGCTAAAAAATATGTTAAGGATACTCTTAATGATATGCGTGTACCTAAGGAAATTATAAAATTTAAACGCTACGATCTCTAATTTTACAAAGTTTTCGAGATTTAAATTGGAACCAATTTGGGTATAAACAACGCACTTCTTGGAATAACCAAGTCACACTTATTAGATTATTAGACGTTATTCTTTTAAAACATAATATGGGACTTAAGAGAAGAGCCTCGAGAGGTATTACATCCACTCGCTATATTTAGTCGGTTATATTGATTAATTTTAGGAGAATTAGTTTTATAAAAATAATTTCCACGTTTAAACTACTCGGGTATATAGGTAAGCTCGATGCGTATTGATTCACAATTTTCATGTTTAAACATAAGCTTTTATAGTGACCATCCAATTTTTCAAAATAGCGAAGAAAATATACAAATAATAATTTAGTTTAATTAGGGATTTGGGTGGTATTATGAATGGATCTGTTAAGTTAGCGTTAGCTATAGTATTTTCGATATGTATCGTATCAATTTCGGTTTTGTTTTTCAGTGCAAGTGCTGAAACTTCACTTGAAAAATCTATGTTAAATGATGATACTATAAGGATACAAACTGCATTGAAAACCCCGTTAATGGATATCCAGCTCATTGAAAACACTGACCACTGCCTTTCCAACTGCCATGCAATTTTGAAAATAACACCATACCAGGACATAACATTACCACAGGAAACTAATTCTGAATTCAAATGGAATTTTGTCAAAGAGAAAGACTGGATGAACGGTCTTGAATCGTATCATTTTGAAATACTCACACAAACCGAACACACCATCGAAGTGCCGGACTACGGCACTTCTCTTGTTGATAGCATATGTTATGATGAAAATAACGAAACATACGAATGCCAAAAGGAAGAAATCATCCAAACAGGAACACATAAAGAAACTAAATACCGTTATGATTACAAACCATTTGCTTTCTGGGGAGAAACACTTAAAGCCAACCAAGCTTACAAGATAAAACTTTTCGGAAAAGAGAATTTTGAGTTTGGAAAAGAAAACAGTATTGACTGGATACCAACAATTAAAGGACTTGAACTTAGTGAATGGGCTTGGTGGAATGCATCTTCATGTACCGAACGTTGGGAGATAATATCTGATGCCGCTATTTCCAATTTGCCTATAAATGTGAACGGTACAAATTTCCCTAACTATTGGACTACGAATGCAACATCCGAAAGTTATCCAATATATCTTTACAAATGTGGGAACTATTATTTCATTGCGAATGAGACAGATGAAATGAATTGGGAGAATGGAACATCTCGAGCAGGGAATAATACTAATGATGTGTGGGAATCCGCTCTTAGAGGAGTGTGGCACTTAGATGAAGGTTCAGGTACAGACGTTTTTGATAGTACGTCAAATAGTAATGATGGAACAAGTGCAGGAAGCCCTGTTTATACTGATAATGGTGTATTTGGTGATGCTTTGATTTTTGATGGTAGTGATGACGTTGTTACTATTGGAGATGTTGGAATAAATTTTGAAGAATTTACAGCAATGGCTTGGGTCAATGTTACAGAACTTAATGATGAAGGAAATATTATAGGCAGCAATTCTATTTCATGGGGACTTGCTATTGGTAGCACAAACTATTTTGGTGCATTTATAGATGATGATGGTGCATGGCCACCTGATTTACTTATTTTGACAGGTACAAATAATTTTACTGCAAACACATTGCATCATGTAGCTATGGTTTATTCTAAATCTGGTTCGCTTTTAACTTTATATAAAAACGGTGTCGAAGTATCAAGTGGTTCTGTTGCAGTTTCGCCTCATACAACAACTGACATAAGAATTGGTGATAGTGTCGCATTTACCAAAAGGCATGAAGTGATTGACGAAGCACGGATTTATAACAGAACATTATCAGCTACAGAGATTCAGGAAATATATTGGAATGGTATAAACAATTTGACAATTCTAGGAACTGTAGAAAACGAAGAAATAAAACCATACTTTTCAGATTATAAGAAAAATATAGATTCACCGAATGAAGATCAAGATGTCACAATTAACGTTACAATCACAGAAATACCGAGTACCATTGACACTGTCATTCTTGAATTTGACAATGGCACAAAGACTAATTACACTGTTACAACAAGCAATAATTTTGAATACTATTTCACGATATCGTCTACTGGAAACTACACAGCTCATGACACAATAAATTACGAGTGGTTTGCTAACGACACGTTTAACAATGCTAATTGGTCAGTACAGCAAAACTTCACCATAGCGAATCAACCACCTTCGGCTCCAACACTCACATATCCTGAAAATAATACAGGTGTTGCATTGGGTGCAACAATCCCTGAATTCAATTGGTCAGTTCCAACAGACGATGATGCCGAGGACACATTTACATATGATTTCGAAATATACTACCAGAATGGCACGCCCTACAACCAGACAACATTACCAAACAACTACACAACCACAACCCTGCCTACGGGTTTCGACCAGACTTACCATTGGAGAGTCCGTGCAAACGACTCTTACGATGTTGGTGAATGGTCGGACAACTGGACATTCCAATATGCTAATTGGACTATTACGTTTAACCTAACTGATAGTTTTACAGGGGAACAAATAGATACTTCTCCTCCAAATAAAAAAATATATAGCATTTCTTGTGATGATGTTATGGATGTTGTTGATGTAGACAATCCCTACACATACAATTTTTTCCCACCTGGTATTCACGAGTGTACGTTTGTGATGTATGACACATATCTTATTGAAAAGCAAAACATTACAGCAGATGGCGATAAAGTGATAACAATTCCAATGTCTGAAGAAGGTGGTCTAACTGTAGAAGAACACAACTGGCTCGAATGGCTATATACATGCTGGAACAGTGGAACATGCAACGATCTTCTTAATGAAATAAACCTCACAACAAACGAAATGAGTGAGACAGTGGACAGCGTATGGAATCATGTCAAGCGGACAGACCAGTCGGTCGTCACGCAGGAAGTTATAATAAACAAAACAGTTGACGAAAATTCAAACTTGACAATAAACTATACAATAAATGTCCCGATAAAGGAGGGTTACACATTCGGCGATACATCAGGAGAGGTAAGGCTTGATTATCTACCGATAAGGATTTCATATTGGTTCCTTGACGAAAGCGACAACAAAACATGCTATTCGCAGGGCAATTATTCAGTTGCCACAGCAGAGCCTTATTGTCAGCCATTGACTGTTTATACGATAGGTCAGGTCAACTCGACGCTCGACTTTGTGGTTGACTTGAGACCGTCTGTTCCGTCAGGAACCTACACAATCGTAAGGAACATAGAAATTGATCCAGAACAAGTATGGATAAACTATGGTAGGGAAGCCATAGGAACAATTGAGGTAACGGAAGGTAATGAAGAGGCAACGGTAAGCCTTGAAAATACAGGAACATTCCCTGAAAAGACAGTCATATACGATGAACCTGTAAATGCCAATGGAATTACAGAAACAACTCCAGTAACAGGCTCCATAACTGCGGATGTTCCCGAACTTACAAGCATATTATCTCTTGCACTTTCAATACTGGCGATTGGTCTGCTTGGGTACTTTTACGTCTCATCAAAAAAGAGATATTAAACAGGGTGACAAATAATTAATATGAGGGGAGTATACGTTGCTTTATTTTTATTTGTTTTTCTATTTTTCTTAGTTATACCCACGTCATCAGAAGCTCAGCCGTACCTAACAGAAAATGCCACATGGCAGTGGAATTTGACTGGTTCATCATCAGAATTGAATACTGCTGTTTTTGGAGATATAGATAATGATTGTGATTTGGATTTAATCACAATAGGTTGTGAAAGTGCTATAACAACATGCTCAGTCGCTGATGAAAGTCGTGTTTACATTAATAACGGAACTTCCTTTGTGGAAAATTATACTTGGGAGCAAAATCTATCAGGTATGGGTACAGGTTCTTTAGCTTTAGGTGATATAGACAACGATGGTGATTTGGATTTGGTTCTGACCGGAAGATGGCCTGATTATAAAGCCAGAATTTACACAAATAATGGTACGAGCTATACAGAAAACCAAACATGGCAAAAAGAAGCTATAATAGATAATGCTGGTTCACTATCTACATTATTAGGTGATATAGACAACGATGGTGATTTGGATTTATTATTAACCGGGAGTATGGGATTATCTTCACAAACTGTATATATCAATAACGGAACCAGTTTTGTAAATAATTCTTTCTGGAGCCAAGAAATCACAGAAGATGGTAAAGTGTCTTCTCTTTTGATAGACTTTGACAACGACGGTGACTTGGATTTAACGATAATGGGGTACGATACTGCCAAGAGCTATGTGAATAAAGGAACATCATTTGAATATAATTCAGTGTGGGATGTTTATGACGGTGATGAGAACTCGATAGTTTCAGGAGATATAGATAACGACGGCGACATGGATGTAATCGAAACAGGCTCTGGAAACATATGCGATAATGCTGGAAACATATTGATGAACAACGGCAGCCAGTTTGTATCAGGCAACTGGTCAATGGCAGGAGGACAGGATATGAACTGTCCTCCCTTTGGTTGTTTAGCGCTTGGAGATTACACAAATAACGGCTACTTGGATTTAGCTTCAATTGGTGGTAATGGTAGGGAAATATTTTCAAATAATGGAACTGCGTTCTCAAAAAACACAACAGCAGAATTGAACATAACAGGAGAACACTATAGTTCTGCCATTTGGGGCGATGTGGACAACGACGGTGATTTAGATTTGCTTGTCATAAGAAGCCAGAAAGTCTACATAAACAATAATACGGTTGCAAATAACGCTCCTACCCCGCCAAGCCCTCCAGCAAACAATTACTCATACAATAACAGAGAGATAA
>DAOWAL010000057.1 GCA_030634615.1 Candidatus Aenigmatarchaeota archaeon
AATTCCAAAATAAGAGTATTCGCTGTTTCTGAAAGTGTAACATTTAATTGAACAGATTGGTCCTCGTTTGGTGGGTCTGGATTACGTATATATGAAGAGAATGCTATTTTTGTCGTATCCCTTATCCAGTATCTGATTGTTTGATTTGTGTTACCAGCGGAATCGTTTGCCCATATTGTTATGTTATGTTGACCATCTGAAAGTGCGCCAAGAGTTCCTGACCACTCATCCAGATCAATTGTGCAGTTTGTATTATTCCCCCCGCCATCAACTGAATATATACTACAATTTATTGAAGTGTCAATGTATGTGAAACTGAACACATCAGAATTTGTTGTGTTGTTTGTTGGATTGTTTATTGTTATGACAGGTTTTGTCAAATCGATTTTAAGTGTCCATATATCAGATTGATTTACTGTTGTATTTGTGCAATTAACATACCAAAATCTTGACCCCTCTTCTATTGTAATATTGGATACCATGTCTGTGTTGGTAACGTTTTTTGTTGTCGTGTTTATATCAACGGCAACAATATCAATTGTGGAATTTTCTATGAACAACACACATGACGCAGATGCATTATCGCCAGTGAAATTGAAAATAAATGTTATGCTATCATTGTCTTGATTTGACCACGTATTGTTTGCAGGACTTACTAATTCAATAGAATCTATGCCAGCTGCAAGTGCATTAAAAATTGGATAGAAAAGAACAAATAACATTATTGTTATGGCTAATGTATAAACTACCCCTCGTGCCCTCATATTCTGTAAATATTTTTTTGCATAATAAAGTTTTACAGTTTATTGTTCAGAAGTTTAACAGATATAAACAATTCCGAACAAATTATTATCAGGTGTTAATAAATTATGCTTTTTGGTTTATTCACTTTTGGAAGAAGGGTAAGAATGCTCAGGAAAAAATGGGACAGGCTGAGAGAAAAGGCTCTTAAAAAAAATCAGCCGCTCAAAGGGAACATACTCACCAAGATGGATATGACTGAACAGAATCTTCGCATTCTTGAAGAAAGAAGAGTGACAAGAGTGGAACGGTCGAGACTCGCCAAAGAAATTGAAATCGATTTAGAAGGTATAAAGGCCATGGTCTCAATGAAAGACAGTGAATACGTTCAACATAGGGCCACTACAGAAACAGCTTCACAACAAAAATATCAAACAAGACCTAAGTAAAGATATAATTTATAAATCCTCTTTCTCAATAAACTCATGCACACTTCTAGCAGTATTATTGAAAGAGCTAAGAAAGACAATGCAAAATTTTTCAACCTTCAATTTTCTGACATAATGGGAAATGTCAAGAGTGTAACCATAACATTCAGTAAACTCGAAGATGCTCTTGAAGATGGTGTATGGTTTGACGGTTCATCTGTTGAAGGGTTTGCAAGAATACATGAAAGCGACATGTTCCTAAAGCCAGATATTTCCACTTACAAAGTTATACCTTGGTATGAAGGTGAAGACAAAACAGCAAGGTTGATATGTGACGTACATGTACCTGATGGCAAGCCATTTGAAGGAGATCCAAGATACATATTAAAAAAAGTTCTTGCAGAAGCAAGGGAAATGGGATTTATTTACAACACAGGACCAGAACTTGAATTCTTCCTTTTCAAAAAAGATAATGGAAAAATACACCCATTGCCACACGACAAAGGAGGATACTTTGATCTTTCAATGGACCTTGCGTTTGAAGTCAGAAAAGACATGGTACTCGCAATGGAAAAAATGGGAATAGAAGCAGAAGCTTCACATCATGAGGTTGCACATGCACAACATGAAATAGATTTCAAATACGGTGATGCATTAAAAACAGCTGACAGTACCAATACAATGAAATTTACATTAAAAGCAATTGCCCAAAAATATGATCTGCACGCAACATTTATGCCAAAACCCATATTCGGAACAAACGGTTCAGGGATGCACGTACACCAGAGTTTGTTTAACACCAATGGAAAGAATCTTTTCTACGATAAAGACGACAAATACAGACTTTCAAAATTAGCTTACAGCTTCATGGCAGGGCAACTTGAACATGTAAAAGCCATGTCAGCAATACTCGCCCCAACTGTAAATTCATATAAAAGACTTGTACCAGGATACGAAGCTCCTGTTTACATATGCTGGGCACAGGTAAATCGTTCTGCTCTTATGAGAATACCAAGATACACCGAGGGAAGGGAACAATCAGTTAGATGTGAACTGCGGTGCCCTGATCCAACATGTAATCCATATTTGGCTTTTGCAGTAATGTTAAAAGCAGGTCTTGATGGTATAAAGAGGAATCTTAAACCACGAGCACCTGTTGAGGAAAACGTATATGGGTTCAACAACGGTAAACTCAAAGAACTAAATATTGATGTTCTTCCACACTCGCTATGGGGAGCAATCAAGGAACTGAAAAAGGATAAAGTAATTCAGGAAGCACTTGGTAAACAAACATACGAAAGTTATGTTACTGCAAAGACCAAAGAATGGGATGATTTTAGAATACATGTAACAGACTGGGAAGTAAAAAGGTATCTAGAAACAACTTAATTATTCAAATTCTATTGTTCCCGGAGGTTTATTTGTAATATCATAAACAACTCTGTTTACTTTGTCACCGAGTTTGTTTGTTATTTCTATTGAAATTTTTTCAAGTACTTCATGTGGTATTTTTGAGTAAGATGCACTCATACCGTCAAGACTCTGAACTGCCCGAATGGAAACAATATAAACATAGTTTCTAAGATCGCCATGTACACCGACTGTTTTTGATGAAAGAAGTGTTGCAAAGTATTGCCATGGTTTTTCAATCTTTCCTTCGTCAGCAGATTTTTCTATTATACCTTCCATTATTGCATTGGCTTCTCTTACAACTTCCACTTTTTCTTTTGTAATGTCGCCAACAATCCTGACAGCTAAACCAGGACCAGGGAATGGTTGCCTTTCCTTTGATTCAACTCCCAATAGTCTTGCAACTTTCCTAACTTCGTCTTTGTATACATCCCTGAGGGGTTCCACTATCTCAAAACCTATGTCTTCAGGAAGACCACCAACATTGTGATGAGATTTTATCGTGTCCCTTTCACCACCACCTGACTCTATCCAGTCAGGTGCGATTGTGCCTTGTATCAAGTATTTAACACCGTCTTTTTTTGCCTCTTCCTCAAAGACTCTTATGAATCTTTCGCCTATTATTTTTCTTTTCTCTTCAGGCTCTGTTACATTTTCAAGAGCTGTTAAGAAATCTTCTGATGCATTGATTATCTTAAAATTAAGACCAAGATTTTCAAACATTTTTCTGACTTCTTCTGTTTCATTCTTTCTCATCATTCCAGTGTCGACATAAACAGCAACGAGATTATTACCAATTGCTTTTTTCGCTAAGACTGCTGCAACAGTTGAATCAACTCCGCCAGAACATGCTATCATTGCCTTATCGGTTAGTTTTTCTTTTAGCTTTTCTGTTTCTTCTTTTACGAATTTTTCAGCATCAAACATAGTATCAACTTATTTCTCTGATTTATATTTTTTACATATTTCTATGAAATTTTTGAAAATCTCATAACCAAACTCAGTATCCTCGACTTCGGGATGATATTGAAGACCATAGAACGGTTTTTCTTTGTGATGTATTGCCTGAATAAGACAATTTTCAGACGAAGCAAGTATTTCAAATTCATCTGGTAATTCCTTTATTTCATCATTATGCGATTCCCATGCTATGAATGTTTTTGGAAAACCCTTGAATATTGGTGAATCCCTTTTTACGGTAACCTTTGTTTTACCAAATTCAGGAACTGTAGAAGGACCCGCCTTGCCCCCGAAATGCAAAGCCATGAACTGGTGACCAACACATAGACCAATTATAGGAATTTTTGCATGATTAAGATATTCTCCTATCTCTCCAAGTCTTGCCGATTCCCATCCTATACGGGCAGCACCACCTGACAAAACAAGACCGTCAACATTCTCTTTCTCAATTTCCTTTAGTGGTGTTGTGTTCGGTATTATTTTTGTTTCCACTCCGAGGTCTCTTAGAACTCTCCATTCTCTGTGTGTCCATTGGCCTCCGTTGTCAACAACAAATATTTTCATAAGATAAATTATACTTGAGTAAATAAAACTTTTTAAAGTATCTTTAAGATAAATTATTATGCCGGGAAAGACAAAATATATTGTCACGACAGGGGGCGTACTCTCGGGTCTTGGTAAAGGGATATTCACTGCTTCTTTAGGAAAACTTCTCCAGTCAAAAGGGTTTAAAGTAGTTCCAGTAAAGATAGACCCTTACGTAAATATTGACGCTGGGACAATGAATCCTGTGGAACACGGAGAAGTATTTGTTCTGGATGACGGTGGAGAGGTTGACATGGATCTTGGAAATTATGAAAGATTTCTGAATCTTAACATGAGAAGCGAAAACAACATAACAACAGGTAAAATTTATCAAAGAGTCATAGAAAAGGAAAGAGAGGGCAAATATCTTGGAAAAACTGTACAGTTAATACCTCACATAACAAACGAAATTCAGGAATGGATCAAAAAAGTGGGTAAATATTACAATGCAGACATTGTAATGATAGAAGTTGGCGGAACAGTCGGTGACATAGAAAATTTGGTTTTCATGGAAGCATGCAGACAACTTTCCTTGAAAGAAGATGTTATGTTTGCACACTGTACACTTGTTCCTATACTCAGTGTTGTAGGTGAACAAAAAACAAAACCAACACAGCAAAGTGTACAGAAACTTAGGGAAATTGGAATACAGCCAGATTTACTTTTTTGCAGATCACCTAGAATGCTAAAACCTAAAATAAAAGAAAAGCTTTCAATGTTTTGCGGAGTTTCTGCTGACAATGTTATATCAGGTCCTGATTTGGAAAGTATTTACAAAGTTCCTTTGGTAATGGAGGAACAGGATTTGACAAGAAAGGTCTTAAAGTTTTTCAACCTAAAACCGAGAAAGACCGACATGAAGGAATGGACAAAATTTGTGAAAAATATGGAAAAAGCAACTAAAACAATCAACATAGCAATAACAGGAAAGTACACAGAACTTGAAGATTCATATGTTTCAATTGTTGAATCACTTAAGACATCATGCGGGAAACTTGGATATAAACTAAAGATCAACTGGATAGAGACAACTGACATAGAGCAGAAAAAAATAAATGTTTCGGATTCACTGAAAGGAATGGATGGTATAATTGTTCCAGGCGGTTTTGGTTCAAGAGGAACAGAAGGTAAGATTGAATGTATCAAATATGCCAGAAAAAACAAAATTCCATTTTTAGGATTATGTTATGGCTTCCAGCTTGCAACAATAGAATTTGCAAGAAATGTGTGTGGGATGAAAGGTGCAAACTCAACTGAAATAGATGAAAAAACACCACATCCTATAATAGACTTACTACCTGAGCAAAGAAAAATATACAAAAAAGGCGGGACCATGCGCCTTGGCGGACAGGATGTCATAATCAAGAAAGGGACAAGAGCTGAAAAGGTATACGGTACCCTTAAAGCAAGAGAAAGATTTAGGCACAGGTGGGAATTTGTACCGGATTACAGAAAGAAAATTGAAAGTAATGGTATGGTTTTCTCAGGTCATGATAAATCTGGCGAGATAATGCAAATACTTGAATTACCAAATCACCCATTTTTCATGGCATCACAATTCCATCCGGAACTTACAACTAGAATATTAAATCCAAATCCATTATTCCTCAACTTTGTAAAGGCTGCTGTAGATAACTCTTAAAAAGTTTAATTGTAGAGATAATATTTATCTCGAGGGTTTCAATGACGAAAAAAGAAGAATGTGGGGTATTCGGTGCCCGTTCATTTAACGGGGAAGATATTTCTGTCACTATATACAATGCACTTCTATCACTTCAGCACAGAGGTCAAGAAGCAACTGGAATTTCTACTCTTAATGACAAGGAAATACAAGTTAAAAAATCCCTTGGATTAGTGTCTTCGTCCTTTTCACCAAACACTTTAAGAGATCTTAAAGGTGGGATGGGAATAGGACATGTCAGATATTCGACCGTTGGTACATGCACTGTCAAAGATGCTCAACCATTTAGATTACATTATCCGAAGAAAGGAGTTGTACTTGCACACAATGGAAATCTTGTAAATTATGTTAAACTCAGAAATGATCTTTCCGGGAATGGCAGACATTTCACTTCAACATGTGATGCAGAAATTATAGCTCACAAATTAGCTGAAGGTATTGTCCAGACCAAAGATATTGAAAAAGCGATATACCAATCAATGGAAGATATGGAAGGAGCATATTCAGCTGGATTTTTCACTGGTGAAAAAGATCTTATAATTTTCAGGGACCCCTATGGAATCAGACCATTCTGCTACGGTAAAAACTCCGATAAAGTAATGTTTTCATCAGAGAGTGTAGCTCTAAACATGAATGATGTTTACGATGTACATGACGTAAAACCAGGTGAAATGATAATATTCCATGAAGACGGGAAAATAGAAAAAAGACAGGTAATGAAAGGTCAAAGAAAACATTGTATGTTTGAATACGTTTACTTCTCAAGACCTGACAGTGTAATAGAAGGTAAAAGTGTTTATGACGTCAGAATAGAACTTGGTAAAAACATGGCAAGGGGTAATAAAGTTGAAGGTGATATCATAGTACCTGTTCCTGACACGTCAAGATCAGCTGCAGAAGGAATGTCAAGGGAATGCGGAATCCCTGTAGCAGAGGGGCTCATGAAAAATCGTTATGTCCACAGAACATTCATAACACCGGAACAGAGCACAAGATCAAACATGGTAAGCATGAAACTCAATCCTGTTATATCGGTTCTCAAAGATAAGCACGTTATACTTGTGGATGATTCTATTGTAAGAGGAACTACAATGAAAAAGATTGTCAACATGGTCAGAAAAGCCGGTGCTAAGAGAGTTGATTTGTACATAACATGCCCTCCAATTATATCACCGTGCTTCTATGGTGTAGATATAGCAACACACGGCGAACTCATAGCACACCATCACGATGTTGCAGAAAAACGAAAGGAAATTGGAGCAGAGAAATGATATTATCAAGCAGTTGAAGGCATTGAAAAATCAATAGGCCTTGGAAAAGATAACATATGCAAAGCTTGCATCACGGAAAAATACCCAACATGTCTTGCCCAGCAAATGGCCGATAAAATGAAAACACAAAAAAGCCTGAAAAGTGGAAAAAGATATTACGAAATGTAATTACTTTTTATGATTATACTCTTCGTTCAATAGTTGCCATATTTTCTTTGCCTTTTCTTTCCCTATGCCGTCAACTTTCATTAATTTATCTTCTTTTGCTGAGAATATTTTTTTCGGTGTTTTGAATTTTTTCAAAAGATTTTTACTCAATTTTGAATTAACATGAGGAAGACCAGAAATTAAAAATTCCTGCAAATCGCTTTTTTTAATGCTTTTTTTCGGACAGCGAATTACCGGAGAGTTCTTACCCTTTACCTGTTCCCTGTATGCAAGCCAGTATATTTGATCTGCAGTCTCCTTTGCATTTCTTGTCCATATTATTGGCATTTTATAATCAACCGCAAGCGATGCAAGTGTACCACGTATCATATTCGGATGAACATTCCTTTCAATGAAAAGAAGTTCAGGGTTTCCTTCCAGAATTAAAAGCGGACTTTCAAAGCATTCCTTCATGGCGGAAAGTTGATTGAAAAGTCTTTTGTCTATTATTGACTGAATAAAATCTGAGAGTGTTTTTCT
Organism: Candidatus Aenigmatarchaeota archaeon; assembly: GCA_030634615.1. Classification (GTDB taxonomy): domain Archaea; phylum Aenigmatarchaeota; class Aenigmatarchaeia; order QMZP01; family QMZT01; genus DAOWAL01. Next base: position 7,764 of record DAOWAL010000057.1, read on the forward strand.
TTCAACACATACCTTATCAGAACATATGTAATCTCCTGTTTTCAGTTGTTGTTTTTCAAGTTCAGCATCTGTTTTTCCAAGATTCAGAAAAACACCATTATTAGCTTCCCTGTGATCAACAACTATCTTGACTTTTTTCTTTTCAAGAGTCTTTTGAGAATGAACCATAGAAATAAT
>DAOWAL010000112.1 GCA_030634615.1 Candidatus Aenigmatarchaeota archaeon
GAAACACCAAGTCTTCCGAAGTTATCTATGAAATCCTTAAGTTCATCATCGCTAACAAGTCTTCTGATTTTGTTGAGTATTCTTCCCTTGAACGCACCAACTGCCTTTGTATCGAGAACACCTGTTTTCAGATTGCCATCTTTTACGCTTACCCAGCAATCGTATTTACAATCTTCCTTAAGACATTTATCACAGTTTTTACATGAATTGGATTTGAAATTCATGTTAAGTCCTTTTGGGAGAAGAATGCTCACAATTTCTTTTCCAGTGAAATTATCTTTATTTGGCAATTCGATATCTATTGAAGCCCTTGAGAAAAGTTCATCAGTCTCTTCCTTTGTAAACCTGGTTTCCTTTCTTGTCAAAAGGTACATACCCGAAATCTGATCAAGATCAAGACCAACAAGAGGACCACCGAACCTTGGTGATATAATGTTGTTTTTAACTTCCATCAACATTGAAGCTTCGACCTGTGCTTCTTCTGACTGCAGTGCGTGAAGGTTCATTTCATCACCGTCGAAATCTGCGTTGTATGGAGCACACACGCTTGGGTTCATCCTGAATGTTCTGTACGGCATAACCTTTACCTTGTGAACCATAATTGACATTCTATGAAGAGATGGCTGTCTGTTGAAAAGAACAACATCGCCATCACTAAGCTGCCTGTCAACAATCCATCCAAGAACCATGTTTTCAGTTATGTCCTTTCTGTTTTCCGGCGTGATTTTTATTTTCCTGCCATCTGGTCTTGTTATGTAGTTGACCTTATCAGATTTTATCAAATCCTTTATTTTCTTTATGTTAAGATTCGTAATCGTTTCAGGAACAGTAAGCTCTTTTGCAACAATTTCAGGTACTCCGACTTCGTTAATAGAAAGTGTTGGATCCGGGGATATTACAGTCCTCGATGAGAAGTTTACCCTTTTACCAAGAAGATTGCCCCTTATCCTGCCTTCTTTTGCTTTAAGTCTTTGCATTATACCTTTCAGTGGTCTACCTGAACGGTGTCTTGCCTGTGGGATACCTGTAAGTTCGTTGTCAAAATATGTTGCAACGTGATACTGACAAAGTTCCCATAAATCGTTTAATATGAATTCTGGTGCACCTATGTCTATGTTTTCTTTAAGTGACTGATTTATCCTTACTATATCTACCAGTTTATGTGTAAGATCATCTTCTGACCTTTCACCAGTTTCAAGTGTTATACTTGGTCTCACTGTTACTGGTGGTATAGGGAAAAGTGTAACTATAAGCCATTCTGGTCTTCCGCCACGGAAATTTATTTTTTCTAATTCCTCGTTTGGAATTCTTTCAAACCATTCTCTGATCTGCAATGGATCAAGTTCTTCTTTATTTTGATAATACGTGTACGGTTTAACAAAACTTACCTTACTGGGCATTTTACCGCACCCTGGACATTTTTTCATTGGTGTTTTAGAAACCTGATCAAGTGTTTTTGGAGTCTTGTGAAGAACCATTCCGCATTTTTGACATGTGGATTTCAGAAGCTGATAAATCTGCTTTGTGTAAAGGACATGGATTGCTGGTCTTGCAAGTTCCACATAACCGAAATGGCCTGGGCAATCACCTATACTGCCACCACACGTTCTGCACCTTAACCCTGGGTCAACAACACCCATTCTTGGGTCCATTACGCCACCATCAACAGGATAACCATCAGCATCGTAAAGATCTGATGTGACTATTCTGACTGTGGCCAGTGATTTTATAACATCTGGCGAAAGTATTCCAAATTCAATTGCAGTTATTCTTGATATTGACATTATTTCACCTAAATCTCCATTACACTAAGTCGTGGATATACACATACCGACTTAAACTCATCAAGAGTAAGTTTGAATGCGTATGATGTTTCCACCCAAAGTATTTTCGAATCCTTGCATATTGGACAATATGTTCTGTTCTTGGTTTTATCAAATACTGAAATCAGTCCACAAGACTGACAAACAGGTACTTTTGTTTCGTCTGAACTGAACCTTTCCTTAAGCGTTAATGCTGCACCATGACCTACTAAACACTGTTGCTCCATTTCTCCAAGCCTTAGACCACCACGTTTTGAACGACCTTCGGTTGGCTGCCTTGTAAGAAGTGTTACCGGTCCTTTTGACCTTGCATGTATCTTGTCAGCTACCATGTGGTCAAGTTTCATGTAGTATGAAATACCTGTAAATATCATGACTTCGAATTTCTTTCCTGTTCTTCCGTCGTATAATGTTTCCTTTCCATCATCTCTGAAACCAAGTTTTTTCATTCCCTTTCTGACGTCTTCTTCTTTTGTACCTACAAATGCCGATGAGTCAACTGTTGTACCAGCTGCTGCACCATATTTACCCGCAAGTATCTCAAGCAATTGGCTTACAGTCATTCTGGATGGGATGCCGTGCGGATTGAAAACTATATCAGGAACAATGCCTTCTTTTGTAAATGGCATATCTTCCTGTGGGACAAGAAGTGCTGTAACACCCTTTTGTCCGTGTCTTGTTGCAAACTTATCACCAAGTTCTGGTATCCTTAAATCTCTTGTTCTTATTTTGTAAAGTTGCTCACCGTTGGTTGTTTCTGATATGAGAACCTTATCAATTATACCAGTTTCACCATACCTTATTGTGACAGATGATTCTCTTTTGTTTTCAATATCTGCTGTGAAATCTCCGCCTGTAAGGAAACGAAGTGGTGATATTTTACCTATTAAGATTGAATCAGAAGTTACTGGTGTTTCAGGGTTTATTATTCCGTCTTCTGGAAGGTGTGCATATGCTTCTTCGCCCCTGTAGCCCTTTATTCCAGGTTCTGGAACAGTTATCAAGTCTTCTTGACCGCCCCAGTATCTCTTTCTGACTGATTCGTAAGTTCTAAAGTAGAATGATCTGAACATACCTCTGTCAACAGAACTCCTGTTGAGCACAACAGCGTCGTTCATGTTGAACCCATCCCAGCACATTATTGCAACAACTATGTTCTGCCCGTATGGATGTTTTTCAAGTATCTGATCTGTTGTTGTCTCAACCATTGGCATCTGTGCATATGAAAGTACATTGAATTTTGTATCTGTTCTGACAAGGAAATTATCTATCGGTGCACCAATTGCCTGACCGACCATCTTAGCACCGTAGTTGACCCTGTCACCCCTGTTGTACTCCGGGTAAGGGATTAAGCTTGCTGAAATACCGAGTATGAGTATAGGATTTAGTTCAAGATGAGTATGATCCTTTGTCAAACTTTCTTCATCTATTGCGATTAATGTGTTTTCCTCTTCTTCAGAATCAACGTATTCTACTATACCATGCTTGGTAAGATAATCAAGGTCTATTTTGTTTTCCCTGAGTTTTAGAAGGTGTTCTTTTGTGAATTTTGATTTACCGTTTTCAACAATTATAAGTGGTCTTCTTGCTCTACCAGAATCAGCGTTTATCCTTATTTCGCTGAGTTCTTTCTGGTATGAAATATTAATCTGATGGGATATTATACCGTGCCTTCTTTTCTTTTTAACATCAGTTATAAATTGTTCTGCATTATCTGTTACTCCAATGAAATCCCCATTGAAATAAATGTCTCCGGCTACTTTTTTCGATTTCATTTTACTTTCCCCACAAATAGATTTACAATTTCTTCTTCCTCTTCTGCTGATAAACCTGGTGTGATTTCAGTAAGAAGTGCCAAATGTTTTCTAAGACCTATTGAACTTCCTTCAGGTGTTTCTGCTGGGCACAATCTACCCCATTCAGTTGGGTGAACCTGCCTTGCTTTGAAATGCTCCTGAGTTGGAGTCAACGGTGATAATACTGATCGTA
>DAOWAL010000013.1 GCA_030634615.1 Candidatus Aenigmatarchaeota archaeon
ATAGATGAATTCTTCTTTATAGACGCTGTTACAAAGGGAGTGAAAGATGAGGAATCCACAGATCAGGTTGTGTATGTATCTTCCCCAAAAGCACTTACTGAATTGAATATAACAATGAAAAAAGTGCTTAAAGTTGGTAAAATAGAATCCACAATCTTCGATTCATTATCAACACTTCTCGTTTACGAGGGTTCAGCAAATGTTGTAAGATTTTCACATTCAATAGTTTCACTTTTTCGCACACTTGGAACAAAGGGTGTTTTAGTGGCACTCAAAGAGGACGTGAAAAGTGAAGTTGTAAAAGACCTAAACATGTTCGTAGACGAGGTCGTGGAATTGGAGTGATATGACGTCTAAAATGAAAAGGAAAGAATCAGAGGGAAACGAAAGCCCAGATGAATTGTATAAAGTGTTGTTAGAGCATTCACTTCAAGGAATAGTAGTCATACAAGACTTTCGAATAGTTTTTGCGAATAAAAATTTTGCCAAGATCAGCGGATACACCATCAAGGAGATGTTGTCGCTCTCACGAGAAAAGGTAAAGGAAATGGTACACCCAGAAGATCAATCGCTGGTCTGGGGACGTTTGAGGGACCGCCTAGCATGGAAGAAGATCCCGCCCCATTACGAATATCGCGGAATTCGGAAGAACGGGTCTGTATGTTTTTTGGAAATGTTCGCCAGTAGAATCACGTACCGTGGAAAACCAGCTATAATTGGAACCATTATTGATATTACCGAGCAGAAGAAGACGGAGAGAGCGATAAGGGAGAGTGAGGGGAAATACAGAAACTTGGTCGAGATGGCCCCTTATGGCATAGTTTCTGTTGATTTGAAAGGGGTTGTTAAGTCATGCAATGCTGCTTTTGTAAAAATTATTGGTTATTCCAAAAATGAAATTATTGGTAAGAATTTCACAAATTTACCAACACTGAGAAAGAGGGACATTCCCCAATACCTGAAATTATTCACCGATATCATGAGAGGGAAAATTCCAGAACCCTTTGAATCTGAGTGGAAAATAAAAGACGGCTCTTTTCGTGATGCCGAGATTCGTATTGGTTTGACTAAAAGTGGTGGAAAGTTAACTGGTATGCAGGCATTTATAATGGACATCACCGAGCGTAAGAATGCCCAGGAGGTCGTGAAAACCGAGAGGGACAGGGCTCAGAAATACCTCGACATATCGGGTGTTATGTTCCTGGCACTCGACAAAGATGGCAATGTAACTCTTATAAACCGAGAGGGCTGCAATATTCTGGGTTACAAACAAAGCGAGATAATAGGACAGAAATGGTTCGACAAGTTCTTACCAGATGCTATTAAGGTTCAAGTAAAGGGAGTCTTTGTTGACATTATTGCAGGCAAAGAATCAGCACAGGGTTATTATGAAAATTATGTGAAGACAAAGAGCGGTGAAAAGAAACTGATTGCCTGGCATAATACGTTACTCAAGGACGAAAATGGCAATGCCACAGGAACGCTCAGCTCAGGCGAAGACATCACCGAACGAAATAAAGCCACTGACGAATTACAAAAACTATCATCAATAATTCAATACAGCACAGAACTGGTCAACATGGCCACATTGGACGGAAAGATGATTTTTTTAAATGAAGCAGGCAGAAAATTCCTCGGGATTAACCCAAAGGAAGTTGAAAAATACAAAATTTTAGATGTCATACCAGCTGAGTATGTGAATAAAGTAAAAAGCGAAGTACTACCTTCCATAATTAAAAGAGGTGGTTGGGAAGGTGATTTAGCATACAAAAATGTCAAGACTGGTAAATTGACACATTTTCATTCCATAACATTCTCAATCAAAGATCCAAGAACAGGAAAACCTTTATATCTAGCAAATGTGTCACGTGACATAACGGAACAGATCAAAATACAAACGGAAATAAAACGAAGCGAGGAGAAATTCAGAACGCTTTATTCTTCACTCAGGGAAGGCGTTGCTTTGCATGAAGTTGTATATAACAAGAAAGGTGCTGCTACTAATTATATAATAACAAGTGTTAATCCCGCATACGAAAAAATTACAGGACTTAAGGCAAAAGATGCTGTTGGCAAAAAAGCTTCAGAACTTTACGGAACTGGCAAACCTCCTTATATGGATATTTTTGTTAAAGTTGCAAAAACACGAAAACCTGAAACATTTGAAACATATTTTGCTCCTATAAAAAAGCATTTCAAGATATCTGTTGTTTCTCCGGCAAAGGGACAATTTGCAACAGTATTTGACGATATAACTGAAAGGATAACATCCGATGAAATTTCACATAAGCAAAGAGATCTTGGATTAAAACTAAGTTCTGCGGATAACCTGAAAGACGCGATGAGTACTGTTTTAGATTTTGTTACTTATCTTCCAGATGTTGACTCTGGTGGAATTTATATACTAAATAAAAAAATAGACAGTCTTAATTTGGTAGTACACGAAGGATTGTCAAAAGAATTCTTAAATGCAACCTCTCATTACGATTCCAATTCTTCCCACATGAAATTGGTTATGGTTGGTAAACCTACATATGTAAATTATCCTAAATTTGTGCCAGATGAAAAAGATCCAATTAAGATGAAAGAGGGTCTTCGTGCTTTGGGTGTAATACCGATACTCCATGAAGATGGTGTCATCGGGGCGCTAAACATAGCATCGCACAAAAAAGATGAATTTACTGAAAGCACTCGTGATGTGCTTGAAACAACCGCTGCTCAGATTGGCGGTGTCATATCACGTATGAGGGCAGAGGAGGAGCTCAAAAAATCTAAAAAAAATCTGGAAACAAAAGTTGATGAGCTTGAAAGATTCAGTAAGGTGGGCGTTGGCAGAGAACTAAAAATGGTGGAACTTAAGAAGAGAATTAGGGAACTTGAGAAGCAATCAAAAACAAAATCTACATAAGTCATATCTCGGGTTTATACAAAACGGGAGATTTAATTAAGGGAATTTAAATAATAATTAAATAGTAAGGGTGATGGGTATGAAGAAAATATTGGTATTTGGTTTGTGCATTTTGATGGTATTCAGCCTTTCAGGGTGCATTTCACAGGTTGAAGAAGGAGCAGAAGTAAAGGTGAAAACAAAACCAAAGATATTGGTCATAGGAAGCGCTGTAGATGTTTACAATATGGACCCTGCTGTGGGATTTGATCAAGCAATTACAGCCACTATAAAATCTCTTTATGATAACCTTTACAGGCACGTTGACAATCCTCCAAGGGTCGTGCCTTGGCTTGCAGAGAGATATGAGGTTTCGGAGGATGCTATGGAGTGGACATTCTATCTAAGGGAAGATGCGAAGTTCCATGACGGATCGCCAGTTACAGCCCAAGCCGTCAAATACTCAGCAGACAGGCTTATTGAAATCGGGAAGGGTCCGAATTCGCTGTTCAAAGGCGTGATCGATAAGGATAGCACGATAGTGATAGATGACTACACAGTGAAGTTCAAACTCTTAAAACCCTTCGCTCCGTTCCTCGATGTGATACCATGGCTTTTCATTGTAAATCCAAATATAGTGGAAGAGAATAAAGGTGATGATTTTGGACAGATGTGGTTGACAGATCATGGAGCTGGATCAGGAGCTTTCGAAATAAAGAGAATCGTTCCTGGTGAACTCTACGAGTTCGAGGCGTTCGAAAATTATTGGAAAGGTTGGCCCGAAGAAGGGAGAATCTCAGGATTCATGAGAAAGATAATGAGAGAATCTTCTGAAAGAACAAAAGCGTTGGAAGACGGAGAGGTACACGTAGCTGACTGGTTGTCTGCAGAGGACCAACTGGTTCTTCGTGACGTTAGTGGCATGGTGTTGGTAGATGAGCCTACACTAAATATCTATGATATAAAACTAAACAACAAGAAGACATACACGTCAGATATAAACGTGAGAAAAGCAATTTCGTATGCATTTGATTACGAAGCCTTGAAAAATATATGGGTTGGAAGGGCAAAGTTATTAAGAGGTCCTTTACCACCAGGATCTGAATGGGTCAATGAAAATATGGAGGTATACGAAACTGACATTAATAAGGCAAAAGAAGAACTTTCAAAATCGCCATGGCCGAACGGAGGATTCGAGCTGGATTACGTTTACGTAACCGGCCTGGAGGAAGAGAGGCAGACTGGCTTGATTCTAAAAGATCAGCTAGCGAAAATCGACATAACAGTCAACGTAATCCCAATGTCCTGGACAGATGCAGTGGTTTTATTCTCTGATCCACAAACATCTCCTGACATGTTCCCTCTATATTCGAGTTCGGCATTCTCAGACCCGGATAACTATCTCTGGTCAGGTTACCATTCTTCACAGGTGGGCCAGTGGACAAACCCGGGACATTACGAGAATATAGAGCTTGACTCGATTCTAGAAGAGGCCAGAGGAACCATAGACGAGGATAAGAGGAAACAATTATACAATCAAGCCCAGGAGATAGTAGTTGAAGACGCAGTTAACATATTTGGCGTCATCCCACCGGATTTCCATGCATGGAATCCAAATGTAAAGGGCATTGATTACTGTCCTATCCAGGGTTCGGATGAGGAATTTTACTGGCTAAGAATAGAAGAAAACTGAAATGTCATATTGGGTGAACTGAAATGGTTCGTTGGACAATAGGAAGAAAATTGGCAGCGTCATTTCTAGTTCTAACCATCCTCATGGCTTTTATGGGATTTTTAGGGATAACGTCATTGGCTTTTTTGAATTCAAGTAGTAATGAGATACTGGAAAGGCAACAGCCGATTTTAACGACAATCTCAGAAATAAAAACAGACCTTCTAACCAGTAGATTGAAAATCAGTCAATATCTGAGAACAGGTAATATGGCACACTTAATTGCTGTCAGAAATGAAATGAGGGATGTTAACAATAGCATTTTATTCGTTGAGGGGGAAGCTGATGAAGAAACTCTGGAGATTTTGAATGAAATTAAAAACTCTTTCATTTCGTATAAAAATTTAATAGACAGTCTCTTATCTTTTTATGAAAAAAACCCTGATGAAACAGAAATTATAGACATGAAAAAATCCAACCTGAACTCGCTTATGGAAAATGCACTCCTAATCAAACTCGATTCACTGTACGATACTAAGAATGAAAACATAAGAGAACTTGGAGAATTGAACAAAGAGGTTTATGAAAACTCTTTTATGATGACAACATTTCTAAGTTTAATTTTAGTTGTAATAGGACTTTTAATTTCATTTTTGGTTTCGAGAAACATAACAATTCCTTTGAAAGAAATGGCCGAACTCATACCTAGAATGGTAAGAGGAGAATTCAAGAAAATCAGAATAAAATCAAGAGATGAGATAGGTGATCTGGCCTTTGGTTTCAATAAGATGGCCGACGATCTTAAAAAATCAAGAAAAGAACTAGAAAAATATAGCGAAGGCCTTGAAAAAGAGGTTACCGAAAGAACAAAGGAATTAGAAAAATCCAAAAAAGAACTTGAAGAAAAAGTAGATGAGCTCGAAAGATTCAGCAAGCTTACCGTGGGAAGAGAACTGAAGATGGTTGAAATGAAGAAGAAAATTAGGGAACTTGAGAAGCAATCAAAAACAAAATCTACATAAGTTCTGGCCCAGGTTTAAACAAAATTGGAAATTTAATAAGGGAATTTAAATAATGATTAAATAGTAAGGGTGATGAGTATGAAGAAAATATTGATCTTGAGCTTGTGCTTTTTGATAGTTGTTGGACTATCAGGATGTGTTTCACAGGTTGGAGAAATTGGCGGAGAAAAGACAATAAAAATAGTGACAAGTGCTCCTATGAGGAGTATAAATCATGGACAGGATATATCCAGAGGAGTGAAATTAGCTTTGGAAGAGGTTAATTATCAAGTAAGCAATTTTAAGATAGAAATTGTAACCGAAGATGATGGTGATGAGAATGGTCAATGGCAGGAATCCTTGGAAGAGGAAATTGCCAAAAGAGCAGTTGCTGACCAAGATGTAATGGCTTACATAGCAACACTTAACAGTGGAGCTGCAAAGATAAGCATTCCGATAACAAACGAGGGGGGACTTGTTCAAATAAGTCCTGCAAACACTTGGCCAGGACTTACAAAAGCAGGATTTTTCCCAGGAGAGCCAGGCATATTTTATCCTACAGGAATGCGTAACTTTTTCAGAGTCTGCACAACAGACGATAACCAAGGTCCGGCAGCAGCAATATGGGCAAAGGACCTGGGGTTCAAAAACATATTCATATACGATGATGGAGAGGCATACGGGAAAGGAATAGCAGATTTATTCGCAGAAAAAGCAACTGTAATAGGCTTAAATGTAGTGGGACAGAAAACCATTGATAGGACAGCAGAAGATCTTACAGATGAACTAAATGAGATAAAGGATTTGGATATAGACCTTATCTATTTTGGAGGCATGAGTTCACATGGCGCAATTCCAATAATCAAAGGAATAGAAGAGTTGGAAATGACAGCAAAATTCATGGCTCCCGATGGCGTTATGGATCCCGCCTTTATTGAAGGAGGAGTAGATGCTACAGAAGGGGCATATCTGACTACGGTGGCGGTTCCACCAGAAGAAGTAGGAGGAAAGGCAAATGATTTCTACAATAACTATGTGGAAATGTATGACATGGAACCAGGATCCTTCTCTGGATTAGGCTATGAAGCAGCAAAGGTAGTACTACTGGCAATTGAAAAGGCAGGAACAAATGATAGAGGAATGATATTGGAGGAAGTCTCCAAAATAAAAGACTATGATGGTCTTTTCGGCACTTGGAGTTTCGATCAGAATGGTGACACTACTTTGACTTTAATGAGTGGAAACATAGTGAAAGATAAGGTCTTTGTTTTTGAAAAACTACTGAGTGCAAAATAAAGAATAAGAAAAGATAAAATGGAAGAGAGGAAAATTAGAGTTATATTTAGCAAGATCGGGTCGAAATTGATAGTCCCATATCTAATAATCTCCTTTCTTACATTAGCGATAATCGCAGGACTGGTCTACTATAATTACAATGTGCAAGTTGATTCCATACAGAAAATCCAAGATGAAATCTCAATCAAGGCCAGTTCTGAGATTAATTTTTACATTGAAAGAATTGTTAGTGAATTGGAATTGTTCAGTAATGAAATAGGTAAAACCAACCGCTTTGATAAAACCCTAAACCTCAAAAGTTTGAAAAATTTAATTGAACATGATCCTAGCATTTATTCACTTTCAATTGCTGATATAAACGGTATTGAAATAAATAAAATTGTCAAATATTACGACATGGAAACAGCTTCAGAATTGAAGGATACACATACCGAGGAAAAATTTAAGAAGGCGATTGAGGGAGATATTTTTCTGGGCCCTATCTACATCTCTAAATATGACATCCCATTTATTTCAATAAGTTCACCTATTTCAGATGATGACGGTGAAATAATTGGGGTTCTGGCTTCTGAAGTCGATCTAAGTCCCATGTGGGGAACCATATCCAAAATAAAGGTTAAAAAAACGGGATATGTCTACGTTGTGGATAACGATGGGCATCTTATAGCGTATAAGGACATCGCTCTAGTCAAGGAGCATCTAGATCTGAATCATATTGGGGGGGTTAGAAATTTCTTTAATAATGTCCATGTGTCCGATGGTTACATTTCTTTCAATGACGAAGAGGTTATTGGCGATTGGAAAATGATTGAGATCGTTGGTTGGGGCTTGATTGTGGAATTGCCAAGCAAAGAAGTATTCCAAGAATTATCACCACTTCTAAATATTGGCGGAATTTCAGTTATCGCCTTTGTCTTATTCATAATTATAATCCCAATGATCATTCTTAGAGTCGTGTTGAAACCGCTTGGTTATTTGCAAGAGGGGGTTATGGAAGTCAGAAGCGGGAATCTGGGGTACAAAATCTCCAAGACATCTAAAGATGAGATAGGCGAGATAACTTCTGCTTTCAACCAGATGACCGTTGATTTGAAAAAATCACAAGAATCTATAAAGAAACATGCTGAAGAAATGGAAGGAAAAGTCGAAGAAAGAACATCAGAACTGAATGAAAAACTAGGTGAGCTTTCCGATACAAAAACAGCTGTTCTCAACATGATGGAGGACATGGACGAAGCAAATATCAAACTCATCAAAACACAGGAAGAGCTTGAAAAAAGCCTTGCTGAATTAAAGGAAACTGACATAAAGAAAGATCAATTCATTTCAATTGCAGCACATGAACTAAAAACACCTCTTACTTCAATTCATGGATTTTCCCAGCTTTTGATGAACAAGAAAGTTGCGAATAATTTCACGAAAAGAAACAAATATCTTAAGATTATGGATCATGAAACAAAGAGGCTTGGTAAGCTTGTGGGTGACATACTTGATCTTTCAAGAATAGATCTTGGTACTGTAAAAATGTCATTAGTGACACTTGATGTTAACGAATTCATTGAAAATATGGAAAGAGAAATGGAAATGCAAATCAAGGATAAAGGACTTACTTCAAAGTATGCCATAGAAAAGAAATTACCTAAAATACAAACAGATAAAGAAAAACTTACAGAGGTTATCATAAACCTCATAAATAACGCTATTAAATACAGCCAGAAGGGCAAAATTACAGTTAAGGGTTTCAAAGAAAATGAAAACATACATTTCATCGTAAAGGATAATGGTATTGGTGTATCAAAGGGAAACCTTGAAAAGATCTTTGACAGATTCTATCAGATAGATTCATCGTATACGAGAAGCGTTGGCGGAACAGGTCTTGGCTTGTCATTATGTAAAGAATTTGTTGTAATGCTCGGCGGAAAAATATGGGTAAACAGCGTCTTAGGTAAGGGAAGTGAATTCCATTTCACGCTTCCGATTAGCGGTGTGTCAGAAAAAAGTAAAACAGAGAGAAAGAAAAAGGCCGAAGAAACTATTAAAAGAGCAAAAGAACTGCAAAAAAACATTAAAGAGGCTGGCGGCAGTTCGCCTTAATCCATTTTTCACAAGGAACCCCGTATAATACTTTGCCCATACGTGATTATCCATTGACACTAACCGATGATCTTTTTTATTCTCTTTAGAAGGTCATCGTTGTCAAAAGGTTTTGTTATATAATCAGAAACTTTCATCGAGTCAAGTTTACCCTTCCCAGCTTCTGAGAATTTGGCAACAGTTACAAAGGCTATTTTCAAATTCTCTGTTTTCGGATTTTTCCTTATGTTTTCACATGTTTCTCTTCCACTCATCCCGGGCATCATCATGTCAAGGAGCATCAAATCGGGTTTTACAGTTTTTAATTTTTCTAATGCTTCTTCACCATTTATCGCAGGAATTACTTCATAACCTTCTTCTTCAAGGATTGCCGTTAGAAGTGCTATTAAACTTTCTTCATCATCAACTATCATGATTTTTCTCTTTGCCATAATTATCAATATGTCTCTCATTTTATTAATATAATTTTTATCATATATCTATTATCTCATCTGCAAACATTGACAAATCGCTTATCAATCGTTGATGTTCTTCTTTCTCTATATCACTATTTTTTTGTAGCAGGAACATTTTTTTCGTTTTTCTTTCACCATTTTCTGAAAGCAATTCGTGTGTGAATCTAACTATTGATGAAATTCCTTTGTATATCATCAGTTTGGATATTGTATCGAAAATAATAGCATTGCATTTTTCTTCGTTTATGGCTGTTTTTATCGCATTTTTCATCTTTGTCAAATCAGTAGGCCCGTCTACAAAAATGCAGTTGTCAACTGGGGGATGTTCCATGTAATAAGATGTTAAGGTGTCCACGAAGAACAAATTTGATGTGTCAATGTCCATATTTTTTAGTTCATTTATCGTGTCTTCATATGGTCTCGTAATGGTCACATAACATATTTTTTTATTGCCATCACCAATCAATTTTATTATTTTGTCGAAATTTGTCACGTATTCATCCTCTTTTGTAAGCAAAAGAAATAATCTGTTTTTACCTGAAACATTATTTTTTCTTTCTCCCATTTCAATCAATAGTCATTTGTATGGACAATTTATAAATTAAACGTATAAATGTTTAAACAAATCAGTGTAAACAATAAACATATTATATTGGTTATTCAATACATCATAACAGATTTATTAGTAGAGAATGTAAATTCTATATTAGGTGTGTTAAATGGCAAAGAAAAATGTCAAGAAAAAAACAACAAAAGCTGCAAAAAAAAGAACAAAAAAACCAGCTGCAGAGTCAAAGAAAAAACCTCTTTTTGATATCGGGGCGATAAAAAAAGAGATAAAAAAAGTTACTGTTGGCGGAAAAACATCAAAAGTCCAAACTAAAAGCAGTACAAAAAAGATGGCAAAGGGAAAGGAAAGGCATTACGTTAAGGTAGGGATAGACGGATTTGACAGTCTTTTTGAATACGGTATACCAAAGGGATCTTCCATACTAGTTGCTGGTGGTGCAGGCTCTGGTAAAACAATATTCTGTTTACAGATGATTGCGGATGCTGCAATGAAGGGTGAAAAATGCCTTTACATGAGTTTTGAGGAATCAGAAGAAAGACTAATAAACCACATGGAAGATTTTGGATGGGACGCAAGAAAACTCATAAAGGAAGGAAAACTCAAGATTGTAAGAATGAGCTCTCATGATATTGCAAGGTCAGTTGAAGCACTGCTTGCAAAAGAGAGAGGGGAACTCATGATAGATATGGAACCTGTGATAATCCCGGAAGGGTTTAAACCTGACAGGATAATAGTTGATTCTCTTAGTGCAATATCATCAAGCTTTATTGGCAGTGAGAAAAATTACAGGAGTTACATAGAGCAGTTATTCAGATATTTTGAAAAACTAGGTTCAACTTCATTTTTAATAACAGAAACTGAGCAGGTACCAAAAATATTCAGCCCGACCGGCGTAGAAGAATTCCTGGCTGATGGTGTAATAGTTCTTTACAGCATAAGAAAGGGTGATGTAAAGGAAAATGCAATAGAAGTTCTTAAGTGTCGTGGAGCAAGACACGAAAAGAAAATTGTGGCAATGCAGATGATAGAAAATAAAGGAATTGTCGTATACCCGGATCAGCAGGTATTTAGTGGAATATAAAATTTCACTTGTTTTAGTTAGTTCATTGTGGGGCGCCGTGAGTACAATATTGATCGATTTTTTGCATTTTTGTTTGTTTTGTAAAAATCGTTTAATTGTTTAAACAAAATTAAACTTTATTATCAAGTAAGATTTAATTATTATATATGTTGTATAAATTCATTGTAATTACTATTATACTATTGATTATAATTCCATCAGTTTCTGCTTCGAATTTACCGAATATCACTTTGTCTGCACCGAATGATGGAAATATTTCAACTACACAAAACATCACTTTTGAATGTAATGTTACAGATGATGAGAGTATTTACAACATATCCCTTTTTCATAACATAAACGGTACATTCGAATTCCATAGTACCAGAAACATAATGACAGTTGAAAGTGATGATAATACGACATTGCTGTGCAGATTTGATAATAATTATACATGTGAAGATGGCGAGGTCGGGACAGGTACATCGACAGATTTCGTGACAACCAAGTTCATGAACGGTGTCAGGATAAACAACTCTGACACGCTGACCTATCCTGCATCGGGCAACATAATCACGGACAGCGGGACAATCGAGTTCTGGGTGCAGCCGGGTTACAACACGACAGGTTATGGGGACTACATCTACCTTTTCGTTACAGATCCTTATAGCGAAGAAGAAGTGAATTATTTCGAAATCTACATATACAATGACGATATTTTCTTCAATATCGTAGATTTTGAAGGAGAAGACGAGAGTGTTTCCAAATCCATAGACTGGAAAGTGGGAGAATGGCATCATGTCGTGGCGGAATGGGATGTCGACAACCAATTAGGAAACGGTGAGATTGTAGACATATTCATTGACGGTTTGAACAGCTCGACCACATTCGGTGGTACAGGTTATAGCACAAAAGGTAGCGAATTAGGGACAAATATATACATAGGAAGCTATATCGACGGCCAATATCAGGGAATATCGGTTTTCGATGAATTCAGAATTTTGAACAAACCTTTGACTGAGAATGAAATAAATGCCTCTTACCATAAGAGCCTATCGGATCACACAAGTGAAACCGCTACTTGGACAATAAATAATATTCCTGACGGCTCATACAAATGGGCATGTCTTGCGTATGATAATGAAAGTCAGGGCAATTGGTCTGAAACAAACTTCACACTTTATGTAGATTCGTCAACATGCCCAGCACTGGAAGAGTTTATTTTCTCCCCTCCAAATGATGATGCCATAGATCCTAGTATGGTTGTTAATGTTACTGCAAATGTATCAGACTTTACTAACGTTAGTTCAGTTGTGTTTCAATGGAATGAAAATGGTAGCTGGACCAATGACACAATGGATTATGACAACATCACTGAATTATTTGAAAATGCAAGTATGACAATTGACCAAACCGGTGGTGTGTACTATTACAGAATATGGTCGAATGATACATGGGGGAATTCAGGATATTCAAGTACATTAAACATGTCAGTAGATTGGGATTATACATGGTCGCTTAGCCCATCTACTTTTGGCACAGTTTATGGGTTTGTTAGTTGCTCTGACTGCTATGTTGGTACACTAATAATAAATAATACAGCAGATGACAGTATGAGTTTTACAATATTAAATGACTGGCCATTCGGTCTTAGCTATAACGTTTCAAACCCAGTTTCAATAGGTGCGAATCAGGAAATTCATATAAATGTAACAGCTGACTTTGCAGCTGAATCCAGCGAATACGATGTTGTATTGAATGTAACAGCAGTACATGGAACTCAAACACCGTTGCCAACTTCAAGTAATGTTACATTTTCAATGAATTCATATACCGGTGGATCATATTTTGACAATGATGACATATCGGTTACAAATTATGAAACCAGTGTTTATCAGGGGATGTCATATAATCTTACAATGGAACTTAAAAACATAGGTAATGATACAGCTAACAATGTATCTATAAACTGGACACTGCCTACTGGTTGGTCAAACAGTTCTGGAAATTTAACAAATTATATAGGTCCATTAAATGGCTCAACTGATGGTGGTAATACGATAACTTTGAACTTAACAGTTCACATTTCATCTTCATCTGCAGTAGCTGGTGTTACAAATATAACAGTTTCTGCCAGTTCCAGCGATGGCCTTTCTGCAAATACAACTGTTACAACCTATGTTAATTGCAACAATGATGACAGTGTATGTGGTTTGGGATGTTCATACGTAACAGATGACGATTGTCCGATACCACAATCTCCTGGTGGAGGTGGTGTCTCTACTTCAATAGCACTTCCTGCGTCTTCAAAAGAATACGACATGACACTGACACTTCCTGAAAGAATTGATGTGAACAGGGGCGAAACAAAGATAGTTCAGATTGGTGTGAGAAATGACGTTTCTGGAACAACTTTAGATAGTGTTAAACTTTCACTTACCGGTTATCCTCAAACATTTATGAAAATTGTTCAAAGCAAAATAAATGGTATAGGATACGGAGAAATTGAATATTTTGATGTCGAAATAATTGCACCTGTTTATGCTGTACATGAAAAATACACGCTTACTGCAAAGGTGTCGGGTGCATTTATAGAATTGAATAAAGAAACACCAACTGAAAAAACAGGTGAAGTACCGCTTGTTACACACAAAACAATAGCGAATGATACACTCGATTATTACGATGGTGCAAAAGAAGCATTAGTTGAAATGGAAAATTCTGAATTCGAAAGTAAGCAACTTAAAGAAACGCTTATTGAAATAGAGGAAGCACTTGACGAAGGTAATTATGATAAAGTAAAAGAACTTTCAGAATCAGTAATTTCAAAAAAGAATTTAGCATTTGAACTGAGCAAAAAGATTAGTGAAATGGAAAATATCATACAGTCTATAAAATATCAAAACGGTGAACTTCCAGAAGCTGAAAAAATGCTCTTCCTTGCAAAAACCGCATTTCAGAGAGGTGAATATGATAGGGCAAATGAGAGAATGGATAGTGCAGCTTTAGTATACACACTTGAGTCAACAAATGCTTGGTTTACTATTTTTGTTACAAAATACTGGTGGGCAATTATCATCGCCATGGTAGCATTAGTTAAACTTGCTTTCATGAGCAAAAATAAGCTTAATGTGATGGGTAAGATAGGAAGACTGGATACTCTTTCAGGTGAAGAAGAAAAAATAAAGGGACTTATAATGGAACTTCAAAAAGATTTTGTCAAAAAGAAAATAAGTATAAAAAAATACAATGAAATGATAAGTAATTATGAATCCGGTGGTGCTGAAATAAGAAAAGAAAGAGGTTCGATACTTTCATCATTAAGAGGAATGGTTGGGCATGAGCATGCACTTAGTTTGCTTACCAGTGAAGCAGGTAAAATAAAAGGCATGATATCATACCTTCAGCAAAAATATTTCATATCAGGTGTTATGGGAAAAGAGTACTATGATAGAATGATGGAAGGTCTTAAAAGTGAACTTTTCGATATTGAGGATAGCATAGAAGAGATTCACACAAAAAAACGAAAAACCGGTAAGTCTAGCAATAGATTTGGTGGGTTGGTGCCACTTATTTTAGTTTTCATATTTTTGACAATTACAGTTTCAGCAGTTGAAATGAGTGATGCACAATCTGCAATAACACGAGCAGAATTTGTGATAAAAGAAATGGAATCGTTGGGATTTGGTGTGACTTATGCAAACGATACTCTAAACGAAGCAAAGAATCTTTTTGAAAATGAATACTATGAGGCTGCTGAATCACTTGCAAGAAAAGTTATTGGGATAAAGGAAAAGTCAATAAATGTTAACAACATTATAAACGATGCCGAGGTTAGGATATATGAGCTTTCTGTTGAAGGATATGATGTAACAGAAGCTGAAAAAATGTTTGATTTAGGCATATCTGAATTTTTGATAGATAACTACATCGGAGCAGAAGAGTATATGACAGAAGTTCTTGATAAGATAGATGAAATAGAAGCAGAAGAATCATTCAAAAGACTACAACAAACAGACAACTCCTCGATAGTGATGGATTATCTTTGGTTGATTATATTGGTGGTATTCCCGATCGTGATATTTTCATACAAGCTGATGGAAAAACATAAAATAAAAATGTTTGGAAAGGAGAAATCCATTCTTGAAAAAGAAATTGATAAACTAAAAGACGCAATTAGTGCTGGGCAAATGAAATATTTCAAAAATGGTACAATGTCAAAGCTGGATTATGAGATACTTGTTAAGAAACATACGAAAAGGATAGCTAATATAAAAAGAAGATTATCTTTCCTAGAAGGAATACTTTCTAAATAATTACTGATTTTTTAATGTGTATATTTTCTGTCTTGATACAATAATACCCTCTGTCACACCGGATTTTTCAAGTTCTGTCAAGTACTCACTACACCTTGTCCTTGACAAATTTAGCTTAACGCTGACGTCTGATGCAGTCAACCTAGTGTGCTTTTCAAGAAGTTCGAGTATTAAT
>DAOWAL010000120.1 GCA_030634615.1 Candidatus Aenigmatarchaeota archaeon
CTGGATAACAGGATCACAGGCATTGGCAGCACCACTTTTGGCAAGAACAAATATTGAAATAATCCCAACATCACTTCTAGTGGTAGAGCCAGGAGAAACAGTCGGATGGGTAGGTGAAGCAAGGCTTATACCATATCACAAACCAGATATTGCTGTTGCATATGCGATGGCAGGTAAATTCCTTGGTCAGAGAATGACAATTCTCGAAAGGGGTTCCGGTGCACCTGGTCCTTCATCACAGGATATGTTTGCATCTGTCAAAAGAGCAGTTGGTCCAGATCATCCTGTAATATGCGCTGGATCGAGCAAAAACACAGACGATATTAAAAAAACCATAAAAGCAGGAGCAGACGGCATACACATAGCATCTCTTGTGCAAAAAGCCGATGATCCATTTAAAATGGCTAAAAAGCTTGTCGACTTCACTAAAAAAGTCGGCAAGGAAAAGAAATAGCACTTTTTCTGATTCGAAAAGAGCGATAAAGTTATATATGATAAGAAATAACTATTGCCATGAATTTTTGTGAGAAATGCGGTTCGAGATATGTACCAAAAAAAGAAAAAGGAAAGATTTTTTTAATTTGTAAAAAATGCGGACACTGTACAGATAATTCCAAACCAGTTGAAATAAAGGAAAAAATAAAAAAAGACCCATTAAAAGATGATGTCGTTGTAATAAGCGAAAAAGTGGATTCACTTCCAAAAACTCGTGCTATCTGTAGAAAATGCGGACACAAAGAAGCAATGTGGCGAGTACAGCAGATGAGGTCAAGTGATGAACCACCGACAATTTTCTTCATATGTACGAAATGTAATCACTCTTGGAGAAAGTATTAGCAGAAGAAGTTCAAATCGCTCTCGAGGCTTCTTTATTATTTCTTCTAAGTATAGCTGTTTTTAGATTTTCGGTTGAGGGCTTTATATTTTATGCCAGCATTATCGTGGGATTACAATGAATTATGCAAGCTTTTGGATGTTAAAGTAATCAAATAAAAAATTTCCTTTATGAATGCTTTTAAATATAAATTCACTACATTAAAGTGATAATATATGAGTATGAGATCTTACCAGAGTGATGTTGCTCTAAGAATGAGATCACTCAAAGGGGCAAATGTACAAGAAATAGGTAATGTTAAATACAAATCAAACGTATATCCCGTTTTTTCTGTGAGAACGGAAAAAGGTAAAAAATTACCAGAAGTGGCTGTTTTTGCTACGATTCACGGAGATGAGCCTGCAGGATTCCATGCATCGATGGAATTTTTAGAAAGTGAACATGATTATCCGTTTAATCTGACATTTATTCCATGTCTAAATCCTTACGGTTTTGAGAACGATAAGCACGAGAATGCTGATGACGTAAATTTGAACAGGGTTTTTAATGATAATTCGGTTCAGGAAGTGAACATCATCAAGAAATTTTTAAATGGCAACAAATATCTATTTGCTGTATCAATGCATGAAGATAAACCCATAGTCGGAAATGGTGTATATCCCAATGGGAAGAACCCAAACGGATTCTATATGTATGAACTTTGCCCGAGAAAAGGTGATATAATTGGAAATGGAATAATCAGGGAGCTTAAATATCAAGGTATTGAGATATGCACTAAGCCAGATATAGAAGGGTGGAAAAACGAAGGGGGGATCCTCTGGGCTCCGAGGGATCGTATGGGGAAAACAATCGAACAACATATGATAGAAAACCACACGAACCATGTTTTGAATCCTGAAACTCTAACTTCATGGGATATGCAAAAACGTGTCTCGACACAGAAGCAAGTTTTGAACTCGTCATTAGAAAAATTTTATAAGTCCCAATAATATAACAAATATATTATTGCCATAACACAGGAACAATAACTAACGGGGCTTGATATCTACCCTCTCGAGGCTTTCATATTTTTTCAACAATGCCAAACGGAGAATCGGCAAATGCATCAGGATCAAACCTTTCAAGCATTTCTTTTGTGTGAAACCCGTATGTGACTGCTATCAGTTTTCTTACCCCGGCAGCTTTACCTGCTAACATGTCAACTTCCATATCGCCAACATATGCTACGTGCGCCGGATCGACACCGAGCTTTTCCATGGCAAGAATTATCTGTGCAGGGTCTGGTTTTAGCTTGTTTATGTCCTTTCCGCCAATGACAACATCAATGTATCCGTCAAGCTTGAATCTTTTCAAAAGTGTATTAACTATGAATTCATGGGTGTTTGACGATATGGCTATTTTCATGCCCATCTCGCTAAGTTTTATTAGGAGTTCCTTCGCACCTTCAAATTGTGTTATATCCTGACCAAACTGCATGAAATATTTTTTGTATATTTCGTTTGCTTTTTTGATTTTTCCACCTGTTATGCCGAGTTTTACGTAAAAATGCTTGTAATTACCATCTAAGTTATTGACAAAATCTGAAATCGAATCGTAAAATTCTATTCCAAGCTCAGCGCATACAGATTCATATATTTTGAAAATGGTTTGTTTAGAATCAGCAAGCACACCATCAAAATCAAATATTACAGCTTCTATTGCCATTAGAAAACAATGAAAATATTGTTTTAAATAGCTTGCCAAAATGCATTTTTATGGTTAACGGCGGAAAGGACATTTTCATATTGGTATTAAATACCAGCACCTTTCCATGCTCCTATGAAAGAAAGAATTGAATCACAATCTTTGCAATATCTATTGAAACTGAGTCCATTTTTCAACATTGAATATCTAAAGGATTGCATCTTTTCAGAATTCCAATATTCCTGAACATTTTTCTCTTCCATTTTTTGTATTCCGCTTCCTTGATAACCTGAAGTACAGCACATTACTTGATTTCCAAAAACATCTATAGTTGGACCCCGCCAAAGTCTAGAGCAGACATCTAGATTCATCCACTCTTGTACACCTGTATACCTTGATATTTTGCTTTTGGCAGGGAGAAGTTCCTCTGATATACTTCTTGAATATCTGTTAAGCGACTTTAATTGAAGATTCAGTCCCATATCGTCGATATATTTTTTGAAGTCGTCTATTTCATTTTCATTACTTGAAAGCACAAGCATCTGAACAACAACATTCAAATTATTTGGTTTATTTTTTGAAAGATATTTGAGGTTTTCTTTGACTTTCTTAAATGATCCACCCTTGTTTATATTCCCATACGTATCCTCTGCAAATGCGTTAACAGAGCATATGAGTTTTGAAATGCCTGACGTTTCATCTTCAACGAATTCCAACAATGATTTATCGAAACTCAAATTACTTGAAACTACACAACCAAGCCCTTTTTTACCTACATAGCATGTTTTTTCACGAAGTTCCGGATCTAA
>DAOWAL010000018.1 GCA_030634615.1 Candidatus Aenigmatarchaeota archaeon
ATCGAAAATAGATTACCTTTCAGAGACAATGACTTGGTCGATTTTGCACTTACAATACCATTAGAAATGAGATGCAAATCTCGTATATATTTTAAATTTTTGAAAAGAGTTGTACCAGATTTGTCAAAAATAAACACGTCATCAGGTTTTAAAATAAGCAAAGGATTAACTACAAATAATATACTTCACGCTAAAAGATATGCTAATAAAAAACTGAGAAATGCGTTGAAAATTCTAAGTTTCGGTTTGCTTAACTTTCGAATACGTGGTGACTACCCAGACTATGGTGAATGGTTGAGGGAAAACAGTAGGCTCAGAAAATGGGCAGAGGGAATTTTATTGTCTGAAAAATCATTAAAACATGGATACTTCAACAAAAAAAATGTAAGAAGCATACTAGAATGCCACATGAACAAAAAAAAGGACTACACTGGATTAATTTTTACACTTTTAGCTTTTGAAATTTGGTACAAAATGTTCATGGAAGGAGGGGATATAAATGGCTAAAGTAATTTTATCCGCAGTCGGTGATGTTTTCGTGGGTGGATTATTATCAGAAGATGTAAATAAATATAAAAACACTTTCCTCTCTGAAGATATATTAAATATCTTAAAAACTTCCCAGATACGCTTCTGCAATTTGGAATCTCCATTATGTAAAGTTGAACAGGCACCAAATCATAGAAAAACACTTCTCCACGCAAAAGAAGAGTCAATAGAATTTATTAAGAAAGCAGGATTCAATGTTGTATCTCTAGCCAATAATCATATGATGGATTTCGGGGGAAAATCTCTAGAAAAAACTATCAAAATACTCGATGATAACAAAATAAAACATGTAGGCGCAGGTAAAACTCTGAGTGAAGCTAGAAAACCCGCAGTGATAATATCGGACGATATGAAAATAGCATTTTTAGCATATTCGTGGGCAATTCCTCAAGTAAAAGAGGGGGCAATAGCCGCCACAACTAGATCACCCGGAGTGGCACCTTATAATCTAGAAATTATAAAAGAAGATGTAATAAAAGCAAAGAAGATAGTAGATTTTGTTATTGTTTCTATACACTGGCAAGAAGAATTTTCCCACTACCCTCCCCCTGAAACAATTGCCGATGCTCATAAGATAACAGAATCAGGTGCCGATATTATTTTAGGTCACCATCCACATGTTCTACAGGGATATGAAGAATACAACAACAATTTGATATTTTATAGTCTCTCGAATTTTATTTTCTCACCATGGTATGCCACAAATCAGGGAAAATCTATAAATTATGAAAGAGAAGGTAGATTAAGGCAATGGTATAAAGAACGGAGAGAGGGTGCAATAATTAAATTCAGTTTTAATGTGAAGGGAATCGATTATGATATATTTCCAACATACCAAGAAACCAAAACACATAGGGTCATCGTCCTAAAAAATAAGGATGCTGATAAAATAATGAAAAATATTGAAAAATGGTCTTCTGAATATACAAAAGATAGCTATATTGATAATTACGATAAATTTGTCCGTAGAGAAAACAAACTAAAATTTGTGAAAGGTGTTAGAAACGAAATAGATACTTACGGTTTCAAAGTGACTATCGGGAAAGCAAAAGCTAAGATATTAAAGGAGAAAATAGAATGAAATATCCAAAAGTATCTGTTATAATAATTAACTATAACAAGAAGGAATATCTTAGGGATTGCATTAATTCTGTGAAGAAAAATACGAAATACCCAAATTATGATATAACAGTAGTTGATAACTGCTCAAAAGATGGAAGCGTGGAAATGGTTAAAAAGGAATTTCCAAAAGTCAAAATAATAGAAAATGAAAAAAATTATGCGTTTGGATGGGGTTCCAATATTGCAATAAAACAAACAAAAGGTAAATATGTTACTCTCCTAGACAACGACACAATAGTTCAAAAAAAATGGCTTTCAAAAATGGTAGAAACTGCTGAAAAAGATGAAAAAATAGCAATAGCCGCATCTATTGTAGTTCTCAAAAGTCTTTACGATTATCACAAAAAAGGAAGCAATCTTACAGATGATGAGATTACGAAAATAGTTATGAAAAATTATTTGAAGCGACACTCGTCACTAAAAAGGGTCGAAGAATTGTCACATGTAGCCATAACAGCTTGCCTTCTAAGGAGAGATATCTTCAATAGAATTGGTTTTTTCAGTGATTATATGTTCCTCTTTTGGGAAGATACTGAACTCTGCTGGAGAGCTATACTCGCAGGTTATAAAGTTGTATACGATTTCGATTCTGTGGTGTACCATTACGTAGGAACGACGAGAAAAAAGAACAATACATGGTTGTATGAAAGGATCAAGAATAAAATATATACTTACATTGAATTACTTGACTGGAAACATTCCATCAACTACACATCGATAGCATTAATAAAAAATGTAATCGGTGTTGTAAAGGATCCACGAACTCTGAAAGCACGTTCAAATGCCGTGTATACAACAGTTAAAAGTATCAAAAAAATAATCAAAGATAGGAATGATTTTAAAGAGAAAAAAGTTATAAATAGCGAAAAATTAATTAAATTGATTGAAAAAACATACAATTTCGAAAAAATAAATGCAGATTATGAGAGAAGTCTACCAAGAAATATGAAGAATTGATAAAAATGAAAGTACTTGTCACAGGCGGGGTCGGATTTATAGGTAGTAATTTTGTTAAACTTATGGTGAATAAGTACCCAGACTATAAAATTACTGTTCTTGATAAATTGACATACGCCGGGAACAAAGACAACCTAAGAGGGACCATGGATAAAATAAAATTTGTCCAGGGGGATATCTGTGATAAAAACATTTCAGATAAACTGGTCGAAGACGCTGACATTGTTGTACATTTCGCCGCGGAAACACATGTAGACAGATCCATAATGGATGCTGGATCATTTGTACTCACTGACGTCTTTGGAACGTATAGGTTAATGGATGCCGCAAAGAAATTCGGAGTGGAAAAATTTGTTCATATATCAACTGATGAAGTATATGGACAAATACTAGAAGGTTCCTTCAAAGAAACAGATAAACTTGATCCAAGAAATCCTTATTCAGCAAGTAAAGCGGGTGCAGAACTTTTAGCTAATTCTTTTAGGGTAACACATGATGTTCCAGTTATCATAACAAGAAGTTCTAACAATTTTGGTCCCTACCAACATCCTGAGAAAATGATACCTAGATTCATACTCAATGCTCTTAAAGGTGAAAAACTTCCACTATACGGAAAAGGTGAAAACGTAAGGGACTGGATATATGTCATGGATAACTGCAGAGCAATAGATACTGTAATGGAAAGGGGTGAAATAGGTGAAATTTACAATGTAGGTGGGGATAATGAAAAAATGAACATAGATGTCACAAAACTCATACTAAAGTATCTCGGAAAGGATGAAAGTCTAATAGAATTCGTTAAGGATAGATTAGGCCACGATTTTAGATATTCGTTGGAGAGCAACAAGATTAAACAACTTGGATGGAAACCTAAAAATAATTTTGAAGATTCATTGAAAAAAACAATTGATTGGTACAAAGAAAATGAATGGTGGTGGAAATCGATCAAATATTAGTTTATATATCGACTGTGAAATGAAAATGTCTAAAGTAATATATGATATTTCAAGTGTTTAAGATTTTTGTGGATATGATTCATCTCATTATTCATCGGATATTATAAGGAGAAAAAAGCTTCAAAATAGCCGGTTTGAATCTTACGGGTCCGCCGAAAAACTTCTTTCCAGTGAGGAGGAATAATATAATCTTTTTCTTCGAGTGTAATGTCCTCGTATGGAAGGTGGACTTTTTTATAACACGTAAAATAAAATCGCTTTGCGAGCCTATCAACAGTTTTAAAGTAGAACTCAATTTGCTCAGGTCTCATTTCATGTAGGCAATCGATAGCTATGAATAAATCAACCGTTTTATCAGGAAGTTTTTTTAATTGGTTCGGCGTTAAAAAAATGATTTGTGAATTGTAAAATTCGTTCTTTACGTCAGAAAAATTATCAAAATCTCTGAACGTGAATATTTTTTTGTCAGGGAAAACCTCGGATAAATAGCGTTGAGAGATGTATAAAGCAGGCGGAATATCAGCTATGATATAGCGAATGTGAGAATTGAGACGTAATATGACATAAGCCGTTCTGCCATACCCTGCTCCTAATTCAAGTATAGTTTTTATGTCTTGAAAATCGTCGACACCGCTAGATATTGACTTGAACTCCAGTGCAGAATTTGCCAAATCTTGTGATATCCATTTTCCATTTAGCTTAACTGCTGGAGGATTGCCAATCAAAGGTTCCTCCAACCGATCCAGAATATCTTTGTCTACTTGTTGCTGTACATATTTCCAAATCATAAAGGTCACGAAATTATAAAACTTTGATTGCTTCGGCGTAAAAAACGGGTGCCGTTTACATGATTTCGATTTTTCTTCTGCCAGTATCACAGTACTTGGGGATAGGTTTTTTTTGAGGAATTTTACCTGAGGATGATTTTTATCCAACAAAGTGGTGAAATAGTTCAAAGCTATGGTTTGTTTGAAATTTTCAAAACCCGTTTCAACTAACTGAGCAGTATTCTTCCTGTTCAACATTATCCAGTAATTGGAAGGCATGTCCTCTTGCTGACTATTTTCATATGAGAGCATCATTTTTTTTAATACTGGATCCACACGGGAAGTGTTAAGATAACCCTTCAAATCCCTTTCTGCCAAAGCAATGATTCGTTTGTGCCATCTTTTTACCAGATTAGAATACATTTTTGGTGGGAGAATTGATTTCGCAATAGTTCTCACAACACGCATGGTAATTTTTTCCAATTTTCCTAAGAAGACAATTCTATGCTTGTAGTTGTGCATTTTTCACCATTAAACAATATAAAATGTCATTGATATAGTTCCATTCTATCCAACTGATAACATCTTTTTATTTAATATATCTATTAGCTTTTATATAGACTCATTAATTAATTGTAAGTTTTATTATATCTCCGAACATACTCAACAAGATAAATTCCTAGTCTTATCTTCTTATACCAT
The DNA here is from genome assembly GCA_030634615.1 of Candidatus Aenigmatarchaeota archaeon. Classification (GTDB taxonomy): domain Archaea; phylum Aenigmatarchaeota; class Aenigmatarchaeia; order QMZP01; family QMZT01; genus DAOWAL01. The sequence continues at coordinate 5,054 of DAOWAL010000018.1, forward strand.
CTTTAGCGACTAACTTACTATAAAATTTATAAAATTTATAAAATTAATTTATAATTAATTAACATAAAAAAACAATTGATTGGTACAAAGAAAATGAATGGTGGTGGAAAAGTATAAAATATTGATTCTAAATGTGATAATATGAAATCCAAAGAAAACGTTAAAAAAATGTATAAAGAGATTTATAGAGAAAGGGGAACTGGTACACAAACTGATAAAAGTGGTCAAAAAATATTCGAAATTGCAAGTAATCTCATTGAATCGGGTAAATGTAAATCAGTGATCGATTTTGGATGTGGAAGTTGTTCTGTTATACGAAGATTACACAAGAAATACAATGTCGAAGTTAAAGGATTTGATATTGTAAAACATAAAGATGCATTTAATACGACAATACATGATCTTGATGAAATACCTTATCCGATAAAAAATAAATCATATGATATGGTCCTTTCAATAGGTGTTTTACATGCACTTTATTTTCCTCAGGGTTTTATCAAGGAATGTTACAGGATATTAAAACCTGAGGGTACCTTGCTACTAAACGTTGTAAATTCTGTTCCTTTCAAAAGTAGGATTAAATATCTTTTTGGAAAACTTGATAACCTTTTTTACTATACCTTCCACATTTCTTTCTTTGACAAAAACAGGCTGGAAAATTATCTACATGAAGCAGGTTTTAAGGATATAAAATTTCACAGAGTTGGAAATTTTTCTTCTAAGATGAAATTCCTTCCATCTTCATGGTTTTCGCTTCTTTTCGTTACGGCAAAAAAGAAATAGAGCGCTGTATAGACTTATAAAATGGAACTATAATTAATTGTTATGAAAGGTGTTTTACTGGCAGGCGGGACAGGGAGCAGACTTTTCCCTTTAACAAAGGTAACGAATAAACATTTGTTACCAGTTTACAATAAACCCATGATATATTATCCTATAAAAACACTCGTTGATGCCGACATTAAAGAAATACTTATAATTACAGGACCTGAGCACGCAGGTGATTTTCTTAAGCTTCTTGGAAGTGGCAAAGAGTTTGGAGTAAGACTTACATACGAACTTCAGGACGAAGCAGGTGGTATTGCACAGGCACTTTCTCTCGCTGAACCATTTGTAGACAACGACAAATGTATTGTGATTTTAGGTGATAATATTTTTGAAGATGACATAAAGAAATTCGTGAAAGCTTTTGAAAAACAGGAAAATGGAGCGAGAATATTTCTTAAGAGGGTAAAAACTCCTGAAAGATTTGGTGTGGTTGAAATAAAAAATGGTAAAGTAGTTTACATGGAAGAAAAACCGAAAAATCCGAAAACTAACATCTCAGCCGTGGGTTTGTACATGTATGACAACACAGTGTTTGAAAAGGTAAAAAGGCTGAAACCTTCGGGAAGAGGTGAACTTGAGATAAATGATGTTAACCTATCATATATGAAAGAAGGTAACCTGAAATACAATTTTTTGAGGGGTTTCTGGACAGATGCAGGTACATTTCCTTCTTTATTCAAAGCATCGCAACTCGTGAAAAAGAAAGAAAATCGCAATTAATCATATTAAATGAGGTGTGCCCCCAATGAAAGAATATACAATACAAGACATGGAAGGTAATGACGTCCTGATAACAGGAGGTCTTGGATTTCTAGGCAGTAATATAGCTAACAGGCTTGTAACATTAGGAGCAAATGTAACAATTGCAACAAGAAGTGAAAATAAAATCAGAAATATTAAAGGAATAGAAAAACAGGTAAAATTAATCAAAGGTGACATAACTGATAAAATTTTTGTGAAAAACTGCGTAAAGGGAAAGGATATAATTTTCCATCTCGCGGGGCAAACAAGTCATATAACATCAATGGAAAATCCACATAAAGATATAGAAACAAATTGTATAGGGACCATGAATGTTCTCGAAGCGTGTAGATCTGTAAACGACAACGCAAAAATAGTATTCCCAGGAACTACAGGGCAAGTAGGTGAAATTGATAAAAAAAACCTTCCTCTAAAAGAAAATATAAGAGATATGCCAATGACAGTATATGATGCTGACAAACTAGCATCTGAAAAATATCTCATGGTTTACAACAGGGCTTACGGGATGAGAACAGTGTCATTAAGACTTGCGACCATATACGGTGATAGACAAGAAGTTACAAGTGGAAGATACGGTATAACCAATATGTTCATAAAAAGAGCAATGTGCAATGAGATTATAACGGTATATGGTAATGGGTCATTTCTAAGGGATTACAATTATGTGGGTAATGTTGTCGATGCTTTCTTACTTTCTTCGCAAACAGAAAAAACCAACGGCGAGTATTTCAACATTGGTTCCAATACATCGACAAAGTTCATAGACATGGTAAAAATGATAATAAAAAATGTTAAAGAGATCACAGGCAAGGAAGGAGTGTTCAAATTCGTGCCATGGCCAGAGAATTCTAAGAAAATAGATGTCGGTGACATGGTGGTGGATTACAGTAAATTTAATGAATTCACAGGATGGTATCCTAAAGTCGATTTAAATGAAGGTATTAAAAAAACAGTGGAATTTTATAAAGACAGGTTAGATGATTACATATGAATTATGAAGGTAAAAACGTGCTGATAACAGGCGGACTAGGAGCAGTTGGCAGTAATCTTGCAATGAAGCTCAATGAGTCTAAAGCCAACGTCACAATACTTGATAACATGTTGGAAGGATCCGGAGCCAACATGGATAATATATGTGAGATAAAAGACAATGTAAAAGTTATAATAGGTGATATAAGGAATGAAAAAGATGTTATTAAATCCATCAAGGATCAGGAAATAATATTCAACTGTGCAGCGCAAATAAGCCATGTGGCTTCAATGGAAAACCCTTACCTGGATATTGATATAAATCTAAAAGGGACCCTTGTTCTACTTGAAACCTGCAGAAAAATGAATGACAAAGTAAAAATAGTATATACTGGAACAAGAGGACAAATCGGTCCTCTGAAAAAATTACCTGCTGATGAAACTCACATAGATAACCCAACAGACATATACGGTGTAAACAAATTAACAGCTGAAAACTACCATCTCATATACAATAAGGTTTACGGTATAAAGTCATGTTCCATAAGAATGGTAAACACTTTTGGACCAAGAGCACAGATAGACCATCCAAGACATAGTATAGTCAACTGGCTCATAGGAATGGCTATACGTGACCAGACAATAACTGTTTACGGAGATGGAAAGCAAAAAAGGGATTGTAACTACATGATGGATGCTGTGGAAGCTATTCTAATGGCAGGGTCAAGTGAAAAAACAAACGGCAAATTTTACAATCTGGGTTCTGGGAATCCTCTCCCATTTGTAGAGATTGTGAAAAAGATTATAGAAGTTGCAGGTACAGGAACATGGAAATCCGTGCCATGGCCAAAAGAGAGGAAGAATATTGAAGTCGGGGATTCTTCCCTTTCATATGAAAGTATAAAGAATGATCTCGGGTGGGAACCGAAAACGAGTCTTGAGGATGGTCTGAGAAAGACAATAAACTTTTATAGGAGATAATCATGTCTAAAAATATGAACATTCTTGTAACAGGCGGACTGGGACACATAGGATCAAAACTCATAGTGGAACTGTCAAAAAGAAAAGACGTCAGCAAGATCGTTATTCTGGATAATCTCCACACGCAAAGATATTGTAGCCTCATGAATCTCCCCGATAATGTTAAATATCGCTTCATAGAGGGTGATGTTATAAATGAAAACGATCTTAAAAATGCCATAAGAAATGTTGATATTATCATACACCTTGCAGCTATAACGAATGCCCCAGAGACCATGAAATTTCCCGAACTGACAAAAAAGGTCAATTATGATTCAGTTAAAATGATGCTGGAAATCGCTAAGAAAGAAGGTGTTAAGAAATTCTTCTTCCCTTCGACCACAAGTGTTTACGGTCATGCGCAGGGTATGATCGATGAAAGTTACACTAAATGCAAACCCCTCACACCATATGCCGAATACAAGTTAAAGGCCGAGCAGGAAGTCATAAAAGCAAATGGGAACATGAAAACATGTGTAGCGAGGTTCGGAACAGTATACGGTTATAGTATAGGAATGAGGTTCCACACGGCTGTTAATAAATTTATTTTTCAGGCCATAAACAAACAACCTATAACAGTGTGGGAAGACGCTTTAAATCAAAAAAGACCTTATCTTGATCTGGAAGATTCTATAAGATTCATACAGTTTTTCATGGATAATAATGATGATGATTTCTTTGGGCGGGTTTATAATGTACTCACAGAGAATACGACCGTAAGAAATGTGATTAATATAATAAAGAAAAGTGCCAAAGATACCGAGATAAAGATGACGAAGAATCCAATACTCAATCAACAATCATATGAAATTGGAAGAAGTGAAATAGAAAAGATGGGTTTCACGTTCAAGGGGAATATGGATAATGGTATAAGTGAGACCATAAAGGCATTTTCATCATTTATCTAATTCTTTGGCTTTTTCCGACCACACATCCCCAAAAAACATCGGATCTTTTCTTTCCGTGTCCTTTGGGTCAAATATAGTGTCCATCACGTGAACAATCAATGCTTCCTTTCCTATCGCCATGTAACCGTGCCATATACCGGGGGAAACTTTTATCATCACATTGTGTTTTTCCCCGATAACATAAGTTTCTGTGTTCTTCCCGTCAGATACCCCATATACTATATTACCCTTAGCGCAAAGGGTATAATCAGTCTGTTTTTCGTGTCGATGCCATCCCTTTATCACCCCAGGATTGACAACAGAAATAAGTGTCTGGCCAAATGATCCACTGAAAATTTTATCGTCTTTTCTTAGACCTTCAAAAAGATAACCTCTACCATCTGAGTGTATTTTAAGTTCTTTAATTTCAACTCCTTTCATATCATATCACCCTTGCAAAAGGTATGTGCACTATGAACTTAACTCCACTTTCCTTCTCTTTTTCCTTGATTTCCTTTGCATAATTCCATGCTAAAAGTATGGCATAATCCGGCGGGTTTTCATGAAATTCTTTCTCAGACACTATGGGTATGTGCATACCAGGACTATATAATCCTATTTTTGTCGGCGTGTTGTCTGATATATATTCCAAATCTTTAGCCGTTATTCCGCAATAGTTTAGTACTATTGTTCCCTTTGAAGATGCGGCATATCCTGTTATCCGTCTTCCTTCTGATTTAACTTTGTTCAAAAGCTCGACAAGCATTTTTTTTGATTTTTTAACATTTTCAGCGAAATTCTCGTATGTAGGGAATTTATATATCTTTTTTTCGCTCTCATTTTTCATAGCAACGCTAACTGAATTTTTGATTTCATAATCACCGTCGTTACAAACGTAATACCTCATTGATCCACCATGAGTTGTTTGTCTTTCACAATCGAATATTGTCATACCGTACTGTGAAAAGAAGTTTTTAAGAGATGTTAGAGAAAAGTAAAAAACGTGTTCGTCGTAAATTTGATCATAAGCATTCTTTTCTATTATATCTATTATATAAGGATCTTCAAAAACAAGCACACCTTTATCCTTAAGGAGCACTTTAACACCCTTCACAACCTCGTGGAATGCCTCTATATGGCACATCACATTTGCTGCATATATGACCTTTGCTTTTCCTTTTTCATTGACGATTTTCTCTGCCAATTTCTGGTCAAAGAAATTTGTAATAACATTTAATCCTCTATTACGAGCAGCCTCTGCTACATTATCAGATGGTTCAACACCAAAAACATTGAATTTTCCCCTGTCAAAATTCTTGAGCATTATACCATCGTTGCATCCAATCTCGATCACAAGATCCCCGTCCTCAAGGAATCTTTCCGTGAGAAGGTCTGAATATTTTTTGAAATGGTCTTCCATTGTTTTGGACACAGACGAAAAGTAAGCATAATTATCGTTGAACATCATTGTTTTATCAACAGTGTCAATAAGCTGTACCATCTTACAGTTTTCACAAAATCCAACATTAAGTTCAAATTTATATTCATCGTTTTCAATGTTTTCTTTTTTTAGAAACGCATTGGCTATTGGCATCATTCCGAGTGTGATGAACTCTTTCAGTGATTCTTCGCCGCAGAGTCTACATTTACAAACATTAGTCATGAAAAAACCTTGCAATGTAAAGTTTATAAACAATACTGTTGAAGATTCTTAATACTAATTAAATAATAGATACTTATGATAATTCCATGTTTTGACCTTTCGAGGCAATATGATAGCATCAAAGAAGAAGTGCAGAAATCGGTAAATGACGTTTTTGAAAGTGGCAGGTTTATCCTTGGTAAAAATGTCGAGGAATTTGAAAGGGAATTCTCTTCATATATAGGTGTCAAACACGGGATAGGCGTGGGTAACGGAACTGATGCTCTTCATTTTGCACTCGTAGCTTCTGGTGTAGTTTTAAACGACGAAGTCATTGTTCCTTCTTATACTGCAACTCCAAGTGTTCTTGCAATATCTCACGCAGGAGCAAAACCCGTATTTGTCGACATAGAACCTGATTCATACTGTATGGACACTTCCCTTGTCGAGAAGGCCATAACAAAGAAAACAAAGGCTATAATGCCCGTTCATTTATATGGGCACCCTGTAGACATGAAAGCCGTGATGGAGATAGCTGAAAAGCATAGCTTGAAAGTAATAGAAGATGCATCACAGGCACACGGTACGGAATATAGAGGTAAAAAAGTTGGTTGTTTTGGTGATGCTGCATGTTTCAGTTTTTACCCGACAAAAAATCTTGGTTGTTTTGGTGATGGTGGAATGGTTGTAACCAACAATGAAAAAACGGAAAACTCTATAAGATTGATGAGAAACATGGGACAAGATGGAAAAGTTTATCATAGTTTATCAATAGGATTCAACAGCAGGCTTGATGAAATACAGGCAGCTATCCTCAAAGTTAAGCTGGCAAGACTCGATCAAATGAACAATTCCCGGAGGGAGAATGCAAAGATTTACAATGATATTCTTGGTGATTCTGTAGTAACACCGGAGGAAAAAGAGTACGCTAAACACATATACCATCTTTATGTGATAAGAACGAAAAATCGTGATAATGTTAGGGATTTTCTGAGTAAAAATTCTGTGATGACAGGAATACATTACTCGATTCCTGTTCACCTCCAAAAAGCTTATATGAAAATTGGCCCAGGTAAAGGTAAGCTACCGGTAACGGAAAAATATGTTGATGAAATAATATCTCTTCCAATGTTTCCTGAGATCACAGGTGATGAAATAGAAAAGGTATCAGAATTAGTAAAAAAGGTTGTGAAATCATGAAATTTCTTCGTAAACCTTGAGTGTATCTTTAGCTCTTTTTTGCCAATCGTAATTTTCATTTGCAAACTTTTTTCCGTATTCGCCCATCCTTTTTCTGAGCTTTGGATTTTCAATTAGCGTATTTAAATTATCAACAAACCCATCAATATTATCTGGTTCAGAGAGAAGTGAAGATTCACCTACTATTTTCTTTATTTCACTGAAATTGTACGAAACTATGGGTTTTCCCGCTGCCATGTATTCGAAAAGTTTGACAGGGCACCAGTAAAATCCATATGTTTCAAGTGATTTGAATCTGTTCGTGTTGAAAGGTGCAATAAGGATATCTGATTGTGAAAGAACTGCCGGTATCTCAAAGTGGTTTAATCTACTTTCAAAAATCATGTTAGACGTTTTTTTCTTCTTAACTTCATTGAACAGTGGCCCTGACCCAACAAGGATAAACACTGGTTCCAGCTCAGTATTGATTTTTTTGGATATTTCAGGTATATCCTGAACACCATGCCATTCCCTGAAAGCTCCCATAAATGTTATTATTGGTATATTTTTATCTACACTGTATCTTTTTCTGACATCAAAACTGTTATTGTTTTTCTCGAAAAAATTCGTATCTACACCGTTGGGTATGACAAATATTTTTCCGTTGTAGAACTTTGAAAGAATTTTTTTTAGCGTTTCAGTCTGAGTTATTATTGCATCAGCTTTCTTAAACTTCATTCTTATGAGCTTTGAAAAAATTCTACCCTTTGCACCAGAATGTATAACTAATGCAGGATCGTTAACTTCAAGAACGTATTTTTTATTCCCTATAAAAGAAAGGTCTATTGGATTGATGTGAAACCTTTCGTGAATTATATCAAAATCCCTTATCTCATTCTTGATTTTTTTGAAGTCTTTGATCCCTCTTATTATGTTCTTGTTTTTCATGGAAGGGAGTGATACAAATGATACTGGTATGTCATTGTTATCAGAGTTACCTGTTATGAAAAGTTTAACGTTAGTTATTTCAGACAAAGATTTGACTATGTTATAAGTGTGGACAAACCCTGCATGCGGAGAACCGTATTCTTCACCAAGAGCAAGATATGCAATTTTCATCACTTCCACACCTTCCATGGCGTTTCTCCATTTTCCCACATTTCGTTGAGTTCTTGTGTATCCTTAAGCGTATTCATCGATTTCCAGAATCCCTCGTGTTTGAAAGCCGATATTTGTTTTATCTCAGCAAGTTTTCTGAAAACATTATCTTCAAGTTCCATTCCATCCTTGATGTAATCAAATATTTTTTTATTGAGAACGAAAAACCCTCCATTTATCCAATGATCGAGAACAGGTTTTTCTTTGAATTCAATTATTTCATTTTTTTTGTTCATCTCTAGTATGCCAAACTGTGAAATAAGTTTTATGCTTGTGAGTGTGGCTATCTTACCACTCTTTTCATGGAAATCGAGAATCTTTCC
>DAOWAL010000032.1 GCA_030634615.1 Candidatus Aenigmatarchaeota archaeon
CATTTGTTGCCAAAGCAAGGCTAATGGACATAAACCCTGAGACAAGGATACAGGATATTTCCGAAAATCTTAACAACACTAACGCTGAAAAACTCTTAGCAGGATTTGATGTAATTGTGGATTGTACCGACAACATGGAATCACGTTACGTAATAAACAAGTTTTCAAAGAAAAACGGTGCCGCGTGGATATATGGAACTGTTTTGCGGGATGAAGGATTTTCGTCAACATTTATTCCTCATGAAGGTCCTTGCTTTTCTTGCATTTATCCAAAAATTTCTGATGAAATTGAAAACAATGCTGAAGCTGGTGTTATATCTCCTATTATAGGTATAATAGCTTCATGGCAGGTAATGGAAACAATAAAGATTATTACGGGGATTGGCAAACCAAATCTTTCTAAGATTCTTAGGGTAACTCTCAATGATCCTAAGTTTGGATTCATAAATATTAAGAAAAAACACAATTGTAAGGTGTGTACTTCATGAAAAAAGTTTTTATTGCAAAATATGGTGAACTCTGGCTTAAGTCAGAACCTGTAAAAAAACAGTTTGCTACAAAGCTTGCTAATAATGTCAAAAGCATGCTTGAAAGAAGGGGCATAAAATCCAATGTTCATCGATTCAGGGATATGATCGCAGTAGAATCAGAAAATCCTAAGGTAGCAGATGTTCTTAGTAAGACATTTGGTATATCATGGTTTTCATATGCAACAGAAGTTGAATCTAATCTCAAGTCAATGGAAAAAATTGTACTAAAATTTGCCAAGGAAATAAAACCTGAACAGACATTTGCGATAAGGGCAAGTAGACAGAATAAACAATTACCTTTTACGAGCATGCAGATAGAAAATGAAATGGGAAAACTTGTGGATAGAAAAGTAAATCTTTCAAATCCTGATTTTACAATTTTCATCGAAGCTAACAAAGACAGAGCTTACGTTTTTTCAGAAAAGATGAGAGGACCGGGAGGTCTCCCATACGGTGTCAGCGGAAAACTTGTTTCAATGATATCTGGTGGAATAGATTCACCGGTTGCGTCATGGTTTATGATGAAAAGAGGATGTTCTGTTGATTTTATTAATTTTTCAACAGATGACAGATCTTCTGAAAAAGTAAAGCATTTAGTTCAAAAACTTGGTGAGTATGCACCAGATAAACTCAATTTTCATGTAGTACCGTACAAAAAAGTTTTAGAAGCTGTTTCAAAGTATGCAGAAATCAAACTTACATGTGTTTTTTGCAAGCGTTTGATGTATAAAATATCTGAAAAATTCGCAGGTGATGTTAAAGCAAAAGCAATCGTCACAGGTGAAAATCTTGGTCAGGTTGCATCGCAGACCCTTGATAACCTTTCTACAAACACAAAGGCTGTTGATATTCCAGTACTTCGTCCTTTGATAGGTATGGATAAGCAGGATACAATAGAGCTAGCTAAAAAAATCGGAACATTCGATATGTCAATAGATAATGTAAAGCCATGCAAATTTGTTCCTAAAGGTCCTGCCACAAAGTCGACTATTGAAAAAGTTGATGAAGAGGAAAAGAAAATAAAAGATCTAAGCAGAATACTTAGAAAATCAATTGATGATTCAGAGAGGTTAAAAATATGAAGGCATTATTTTTTGGACGATTCCAACCGTTTCACAATGGACACTTAAAGGTAATAAAAGAAATTCACAATGAATACGATTACATAACAATAGTTGTGTGTGGGCCAAACAATCCTGACGAAAAGAACCCATTTACGTTTGAAGAACGTAAAGAAATGATAGACAAAGCGCTCCATGAGACCGGAATACATTACGATGTACGGGAAATTGTTGATGTAAACGATGATGAAAAGTGGAGTAATGAAGTTATCAAACTTGGAATGTTTGATACAGCCTTTTCTCGTAATTCATGGACAATAAGATGTCTTATAAAAATAGGTGCAAACGTAAAAGAACATGATCTATACGGAAGAGCTAAGCAATCCGGAACACAGATAAGAAAAAATATTTTAGAGGGAAATGAATGGAAAGAACTTGTGCCAAGAGAAGTGTACGGATATATCAAAAGCATAAACGGTGAAGAACGTCTGAAAAAAACATTCATTTCTTAATGTTTCATTCTTTGTCCATTTTCATTTCTCTTATCTTGGTTGAAGAAATTGGTTCATTATCCTTTCCTAAAACCATGTCTATCTCAATGATATCAAGTGGCTTTAGCCCTTCGCACAATCTTATTTCGTTTATTCCCCTAGCCCCGGGAATAGTCTTCTTGCTCACGATTATCGCCTCTACATCCTTGCTAATAGCTTCGGGTCCGTAAAAGTTTTCCAGTTCTGTTATGTTGTATCTTTTTTTAGATATTTTTTTAGATGAAAGGTATTTTTCTAAATTTTTCTCTCTTTTACCGTATTTGTTCACGTTTTCTTTCGCTTTGCACTCTATGTAAAAATCAGTACATAATCCTATATGACAGAAATATGCTACTTCAAATGCTTTTTTTATGAGAGCTTCGTGGCCTTTGTGTGTTGGAATATCGAAAGTCCCGCCGAAACATGCCACCTTGTATTTTCTCTTAACTGTCATAAAATATGCTTATTTTTTTGGTTTAAAAGAATTTCGAACGACGTCTGCGTTTAAACATAACTTCTTAACCCGATACGGGAAAATTTTAGCATGGAGACGAATAAACATTGGATCATTCTCATCACAATCATTGTTGTTCTCGATGTAGCAGCCATCGGTATATCTAGTGTAACAGGTAATATTGCGTCATCTGAAAACGTTCCATTCACAGTTTCAGAAGTTTATGAGAAATCTCTCATTGGGGATTATGTGTATGTTAAAGGAACAGTTTCTAAGGTTCTTAGTGATCACACTTCTGAAAAGGGCTTTAAGTACCAGCAATTTATGCTTTCGGATGTGGAGCAAAAAATCAAGATTTTCTGTTCTGTTAAGTATGGGAGAACTGATGTTTCTGAAGGCGATGAAATATTGTTTAACGGTGAGTACAAAAAATTCTACAACACGTATGAAATCTATGGGTTTTGTAGCGAGATTATAAAATTTTAATTTGTTCTAACTGTCCCAAATCAAAATTTTATAGCGCAAGCTATTGAAAGTTCCGGTCCAATTCTCAGCGCCTAGTCAATTCCGTTTATAGTCATACTATGCTACCTCTCTTGAGCCGTTTTTGTTACCATCGTGTTTGTTCGTATGTATGTACCTATTCAATGAGTTTTTCATATTATCCAGCTCCACACTTAGTTCATCCATGCTATCGCCATTTTCGTCAAACAACTTCTTAGACAGTTTGTCTGTTCTTAACACATACTTAAAGTCTATTTTTTCGTGTACTCCAAGGTCGCTTTCGTGTATGTCTTTCATGAAGTTCATGAAATCTTTTTTTAATGTGTCCCGTTTTTTGTTTTCAATTATTTCGCTTTTTTCACGTTGTGTTTTTTTATTTTCCAGGTGTTTACCAAACTTCATTCCTGAAGTCAGGAGACCTCCCATTAAAGCTCCCTTAAGCCAGTTGTAATCGCTTCCTGGGTGTTGTGTTACGACATATCCAAGACCGCTCCCTGTTCCGAGAACGCTTATGCCCCATATGCCTAACCAGTCGTATGTGTTTTTTATAGCGGTTTTTACTGCTTTAGAAGTCGTCTTTGTGTATTTCCAGCGTTTCTGAAAATTTTGTTTTGTCTCTTCCCAGTCATTTTTCATGTAGTTTTTGAATTTGCTGGGTTTTGTTTTTTTATAATCTGAGTTCGCTCGATACAAACCATAGTTGTTTATTCCTGCCAACATGGCATAAGTGTTTATTTTAGGTGGTTTGTAATTACTTGGGCGATATTTTTTGTCACTTGTTAACCAGGCGTTGCATTGCTTGCCTGCCGATTCTTTCATTTCTATTTAGGTTATGATAATAAGATTTAAAAGCTTTCAAAAAATACTACAATTGTCGTATTTTAACGGCAGTGAAACACACATTTCAAACGTATTTAAACCTGTACTGAAAATAACATTACTATGATAGACACAGAGCTTCTCAATCAACTTTTGGCAAACGAATGGGTTGTCAAAATAATATGGATAGGGATTACACTGCTTGTTGCAAAGATAGCAATAAAGCTCTTTGGTCCGATTATCAGGAAATTTGATGACGCAGTGGATTCTGTAGACTGGGAAGACCACACACACACGTTAATAGAAAGACTCATAAGATATGTTGTGTGGTTGGTTGCAGTCCTTTGTATACTCGAGATTCTCGGACTTCAGGGTGCAATAACAACTGCTCTTGCCGGAGCGGGTGTTGCGGGAATTGCAATAGGTTTTGCCGCGAAGGATACACTTTCAAACTTTATCTCAGGCATGTTCCTCTACACTGACAAGACTTTTAAGATAGGTGACATAGTGGAGATAGATGGTAAGATAGGAAAGGTAATCGATATACATTTGAGAAAAACGGTCATAAGAGGATTCGATAACAAGGTCATAACAATACCGAATGCAAAAACAGCGGAATCAATGATCATAAACTATTCTCAGGAGTCTACAAGAAGGGTTTCTGTTCCAATTGGAATTGCATATGAGGCAAACATGGAGAAAGCCGAAAAAACCATACTTGATGTCATAGCAAAGGATCCGGACTTCCTTGAAAAACCAAAGCCAATGGTCGTTGTAACGGGATTCGGTGACTTTTCTGTTGACTTGGAAGTAAGGGCATGGATAGAAAATAAAAAATATGTCGACAAGAAAGTGCGGCTCATGAAACAGATAAAGATAGCCTTTGACAAAAACAACATTGAAATTCCATATCCAAAAAGAGTTATGCTAAATCCACCTAAAGGGAAAAAGTAATTCCCTGTTTTTTTCTTTTTATTTTTACTTTTCAAGTTTTCAGTATGAGCTTTGACTTTGAAAGGGACTTTGAAATAGAGCTTTCTGATTTCGATGTCAAAAAGAATAATTTTTCATATAGATACTGGATATTTGAACCTGGAGGTAGCACTGAAAGTTGTAAGGTGGACGGTGACTTGGTTTTTTCAGGTGCAATGGATTATTATCTTTATGCAATAGATGCCAGGACCGGCAAACTTGTATGGAAATTCAGAGCAGGGGATTGTGTGGTTAATCCTGTCCCGGAAGTCGATTCTGAAAAGGTTTACACTATTTGCTACGATGGGAATCTCTATGCAATAGAAAAAAAGACAGGAAAGGAAGTATGGCGATTCAAGTCTGGTGACAAGTGCTGGGCTTCGCCTTCGTATCATGATGGGGTCGTGTACTTCAGTTCAAAGGACAATTTTATATATGCTGTCAATGCTGATACCGGGAAAGAGATATGGCGATTTAAGACAGGAGAGATGGCCGTGACAACCCCAACTGTTCACGAAGAAAAACTTCTTTTCGGAAGCTACGACGGATTTCTATATGCAGTGAACAGAGAAAGCGGAAGGGAAATCTGGAGATTCAAGACATCGGGCAGTCTTGTCAATGTCAAAAAATTCAACATTGGCAAAAATATTGTCTATTTCGGCTCTTACGACGGCAACTTGTATGCTGTGAATATCGATACGGGAAGGGAAATCTGGAGATTTAAAGCAGGAGCAGGCATAACGAGCTCTGTTAAGTTTGAAAACGGCAAAGTGTATCTGGGTTCCCATGATCATACCATATACTGTATCGATGCCTCTACAGGAAGGGAAATGTGGAGATACCGTGCGGGCGACAGGATAGGGTCAGTAATAAACACCTTTAACGGCAGACTCTACTTTGGGTCAAAGGACCACAACTTCTATTGCTTAAATTCAGAAACAGGCAAGGAACTGTGGAGATTCAAGACATTCCACGAGGTGTGGTCTCCTACAGACTACCATGAAGGAAAAGTTATTTTCGCATCTCTTGACTGCCATGTTTATTGTCTGGATGCTGTAACGGGCAAAGAGGTATGGACCTTTGAGACCAGCACAAAAAACATTGCAAATTATACAATAGGTGAAGAGGTTTCAGCCGAAATTACCATAAGTGCACCAGAGAACGATCACGTCGAAGAAAAGAAATACGATTTCTCACCTGTCATAGAAGAGCTTAGGGGAGAGTACTCTACGAAGAGCGAGTATGCCATGAAAAGCGAGTACAAACAGGAAGGCGACTACAAATAAGAATAGTATCCGCTGTAACCTCTTCTCTTAAAGAGTTTCATGAAAATGTATGTAATTGCCATTATTACCGGGAACACGTAAAGTGCTGTGAATGTTCCAAAACCAAATGCTATGAAAAGAATCGGTACCTGTGCACCAATTATTGTCGAAAGGTCATGACTCCATCCCAGTGTCCCTAAAACTTTACCCTTTTCAAGGTAGCCGAAATTCTCGCTTATGTGCGAATACATCCATATATCCACAAATCCTCCTGCTGCTCCTATGAGCATGCCGACAATGTAATAGTGACTTATTTCCGTGCCAAATACCATTGCAGTTGCCGCTCCTAAGTGGAGTATGATAGCAAGTGGCAGCCAGTATTTTCTTATCCTTCTGTTAGATACTCTGCCAATAAGGAAATTTGTTCCTGAGAAAAGAAGCACTTCTGCAATTACTATGAACGATACTGTGCTTCCGGGAAGTCCCAGGTCTTTCAATGCATATCTGGTGAAAAAGAAAATGAATGCTGAAAACATTGCAAGATCCATGGTCTTGAGCAATATGAATTTCCATATCCTTTTAACGAAAGCAAACGACGGCTTTGCCGATTCGCCGCTTTCATATTTTCTTGCAAACTTAAACATGAAAACAACCCAGATAATACCCACAACCAATATTAGATAGAATGCCGGGGAAATTCCAAACGAATCGACAAACATCCCAGGTATCAGAAGTCCAACAATCCACCCCAAGTTACTGAGACCGTTGAAGATACCGATTTTGTTTTCAGGCTCGTCTTTGACATAACGCAGTGAGTAGATTATGATTGTTACAAAAACAAGCGCACTTGCAACACCTGATATTATTTTAAAAATCGTTATCAGGAATATGTCAGTTGTTTGCCCGACAAGGAAAAGGCAGAATATGAATGCAAGTCCACCAAAGAGAAGAAATCTTCTTTCACCGTGTCTGTCAGTTAATGCCCCCAGAATAGGCTTCATTATAAAAGAAAAGACATCTCCTATTGAAAGCAAAAACGCATAAACAACAATTGATATGTCAAGTGATGAGAAATACATTGTCGGTACAAGCAGTGCAAATGCCATAAACATGGTCTGGAAAAAACCAAAACCTGCCCCGGACAAAACTCTTGACTTTACCTCATCCAAGAAAATCACCAATAGAATGATTCTAATTGTAGTTTATGGTTTATTAATTTTCTGTACAAAAATGAGTAGCTAAAATGATTAATCAAGTGATTTGGCAGCGCCGATTGCAGTTGCGAATTCTGCTTTTAACGGTACCATGGAACTACCACGGAATGTTTTTACAACTTCCTGTATCTTTCTCATGAGTATTTTGTTTTTGGTTACTTTACCGACAAATACAATATCCTTTTCAAGACCATAGTTTTTAGCAGCAAATACAGACATAGTTCCAATAATCTCTGCTACCATGTTCAAAATTCCTTTTGCAATGTCATTACTTGTTGTATTATCTGAAAGTTTTGCAAAGTTTGCAGCAGTTGCGCTTGCCGGAAGTTTTCCAATACCCTTTCCGACAATATCCCTTAACTTGAGATCGACTCTTCCGAGATTTCCTTTCTTTGCCATAACTTCAAGACTATTAATATCACGTTTGTTCAAAAGAAGCTGGTAAAGACCACTAAGTGTACCGCCACCAATTCCTGTACCACCGATGTGTTTTATTTCCTTACCGCCTTCTTTAACAGAAACCATTGCTGTACCAGTACCTATGCTTACAACAAAACATTTTCTTTTACCTGTCAGATACATCCCGCCAAGACCGATTGCCTTTATTTCATCCACTTTTTTAATAGGTATGCCAAGCAGCTTTCCGTTTATACGTTTTTTAGATCCGCCACCAGTTGCTGCAACAGTGCTTATTTTACTCAAATCGACCCTTGTCATATTAAGTATTTTACCGAGACAGCCCGCTGCACTTGCAACTTCGTCATTGGCCTGAATAGAAACAAAGCCGCTAACTCTACCTTTGTTTGACAACACGCCCTGTGTAGTCGAACCTCCGATGTCTATACCTATAATCATATGTAATATGTTGAGTAAATACTTATAAATTTCACCTATTCAAAATGATTTTATGGTAGAGGCAAATGGATATTCTTTATGGATAGTGCCCGAAGGCGAAGTATATGAAAAGATGTCTGAAATTATTTCTAAATTCAGCAAGAGATTGTCAACGCCTGTATTTAGTCCGCATGTAACACTCGTTGGTGAAGTTGAAGGAACAGAAGAAGAAGTAATATCAAAAACAGAAAAACTTGCATCCATGATAAAACCATTCGAAATTAAACTTTCGGGTGTCGATAAGCTCGATCATTTCTTTAGATGTATTTTTGTGCACGCAGAAAAAACACCGGAACTAATGAAAGCAAACGAATATGCAAAAGAGATTTTTGGCATGAGTTTTGAATACATGCCGCACTTAAGTCTTGTATATAGGAACCTTTCAGATGAACAAAAAGAAGAAATAATTAGTGAAATCGGTAAAATTGATAAGTCTTTTTTAGTTAACAGTATTCACGTGGTATTGACTAATGGACAAACTGAAGACTGGAAAAAAGTCAGGAAAGTTTTTATCAAATAACTACCTGCAGACAATACAGTGTTTAGTGTCACCGGAGCAATGTACGCTCTTTTTAATTTTGTCACAGAAGTTGGTTTCTCCAAGATACCATTGACATGAAACCACATCTTCTGGTTTTGGCGGCAAAGGCTCAATTACGGGTCCTGGTGATTCTATCTGTGAAGGGTCTGGAACACCAGTTACTTGTTCTGTTCCATCACTGCTTGATGTACCTTCAAGTTTTGATATTGCCTGTTCTAGTTCATCAGGTGGTTCTGTTGCAGCTTGCAATTTTCTGAGTTTATCTTCCAAAGGCATGTTTAAACATTGTTCTGAACTTTTAAATGGACTTATTGTGCCAGAAACGTCATTTTTCAATGAAAATCGATATACTGCAAGCAATAATAAGCTTTATAAGTCATAAAATTAACTATTTATAAGTAGTTATTGGGTTGTGCTATGAATTCGATGTATTTTCCTTCAAAATATTTGGAGAAAGGTAAAGAGGTTCTTAGTGATATCTATAGTTTTGGTGGTAGTATTGAGGTCGGAGACATAATCACATATAAGGTATCTGGGCTTTATGGAAAAGCTTTAGATTTTCTATCTGGAAACGGTGATAACGAAGCTAATCACATCGCCGTATGTGTTGGTAAAGACAAAAACGGAGAACCTTTGATAGGTCAATGTACACATTATGGTGGATTACCTAACAAATTCCCTCAGTTAAAGGGTAAATTTACGTATGGTACTGTTGAAACTAAGCCATTCTCTGAAAATATAAAGGCCAGTAGAGGTGTCAGTGTTTTGAGACTAAAAAACATAGGAACAAATGAGAAAAAATATCTTACTGATTTTTTCCACAAAAACATGGGAACAAAGGGAAAATACGATTTTAAAAATACTTTTAGACATTATAGTAACAAAATTTTTGGAACCGATAAGGAAATCAAGCCAAGAAAAGGCAAGTTCAATTGTGCTACAGTTGTTCGTGAAGCATTCCCCGAAAAACCAATTTTCACAACACCTAAAAATAGAATGTCTATGCCACATGAACTAGACAAAGAAGCAGTTGAAGAAATCTATTCAAGTGATTGGTGAAATAATGGTAAAAGTGAAAGGTGAATATAGAAAATCGGGCGGGAGAGACATAGTTTCTAGTTTTAAGAATATTGATCTTCAGCCGGGAGATATTATAGTTTACAAAAACAAGGGCTTCCCTTCTTGGGTCATACGAAATTTCGAAACACATGACGAAAAAACCCACCTTGGTCTATATATGGGAAACGGAAAAGTTGGCGAGGCAATACATTATACTGGTCTTCCTTTGAACAAATGGGGAACTGTTGAAGTGAATGATTTTTCAGATTCTTTGAAGATGGCTAAGGGTTTTGAAGTTTACAGACCGAAAGTGTCCGATAAAATAAAGGAAAATGCCATTAATTTTGTGAGGGAAAGGCAAGGAAAAATAAACAGGTATGATAGCTGGAATTACGCTAAACATAAAGTAAACAAAATATTGGGCACAAAATTCAAAATAAAACCGAGGAAAAATAACAAAAAACTTAGTTGTGCCACGCTTGCCACAAGGGCATACGGCCATCAGGATTACAGTATTGCAGATATACCAGAGACAAGATTGGCAATGGCTACTGACATTAAAGAAAACGATAATTTAGATTATCGTTACAAAATTGATTTTCCAAATGCCTAACATTTTTTATATCAGTGCAAACAAACCAAGTAGTGCCAGAACAACGCCAACAAAACCTTCTCCGCCTATGAATCCTGCTGCCATTAACTGGCCTTTTTCTGTCCATCCTTTTTTGTCAGCTACATGACGAAGAATGCCGCCTGCAAATAGTGGGAATGATAATTCTATTGGAGCATACAGTCCGATACCAAAAGCAACTGGTATAATCCCCTGTTTGTAATATATTGAAACAATAGTAAGGATTCCTCCAAGTATTATTCCCATCAACATGAATTCA
>DAOWAL010000093.1 GCA_030634615.1 Candidatus Aenigmatarchaeota archaeon
AGCAGTACATCCAAGTTTTCTGAGTATTGTTGAAAGATTGGATATCATTCTTCTAAGTTCTGATTTTTCTCTAACATGTATGCCAAGTGCGGAAACAGAGTCTATAACAACCCTCTGTGCATTCATGTCCCTTACAGAATTTTCAAGTATGTCAAATACTTCTTCGACATGATAAGGATCATATTTGATGAATGAAAATTTACCGGCTTTTTCATAAGGTGCAAAATTTATTCCAAACTGGCCAACATTGTTTTTTATGTTCTGCGGAAGCTCTTCAAATGAAAGATATATTCCATTTTCATTGAAGTTTTTCAGACCACTGTAGAGATACTGGGAACAAAGTGTTGTTTTGCCTGTACCGCACATTCCGGAAAGCAACACAAGCTGACCTTTAGGTATTCCACCATCGATTATTTCATCCAACCCCGGAACACCACTTTTAATTCTTTCTGTCATTTTATCACAAGAAATTATTGTAAGTAAATCCTATATAATGTTATATGGTCATACTCATTAAAAAAAACAAGTGTTCAAATAAAACTGAACAATATCAGGATTATCACAAAGCCTGCTATAAAGAGCAATACTATGTTTTTGACAGAACTTATGAAAAACTTTCCAAAGAAAAAAAGAACCCCGCCCAAAAACAGCACAGCAACTATAAACGGGAAAAGACCAGAACTTCCAACAACACCAAGAGCCGAGAAAAGATCTTTTAGTATTTCCAGTGTATTGACAAGTGTCTGGAGTGTGTTTCTGAAAAGAAGTAATACCAAATCAAACGTAAGACCTAAAACAGAAGAATCACTCATAACAATTACCCAAACCATTTACTGAGACTTTCGCTTTTCCTTGATTTTTTTAATCTGTCTACTGTTTTCTCAGCACGTTCTAAAGAAAAATCATAGCTCACCATAAAATCTTTAAGTTTTTCAAAATCAGGTTTTACTTTTTCAATTTCCACGTCCGTTACCGGAGGACTCTTGAAAAAATTAAAAATCTCTTCCGGTGAGATATCAAACTCCCAATTAACATTTTTCAAAACATTTTCAAGGGAGACATGCTCTTTCACAAGTTTCAGTGCACTCTTTGGACCAATACCCTTAATCCCACCTGGGTTGTAATCTGTTCCTATGAGTATTCCAATTATAATCATCTGATCGGAACTTAAACCAAGATTAGACAACACTGATTCAAGTTCGATTATCTCAGGTTTTATTTCAACATAATCCTGTTTTCTTGGTACTTTCCTTTTCCCTGTTATTGTAAGATTTTTTATCATTCTCCCCGCACCGAACAACAGTGAATCCCAGTCCTGAGAACAACTTGCCCAAACTTTGCCTGTTTTTACCATATGAGCAGCCTGAGCTTCACCTTCGCTTGGGGCCTGTATTACAGGAACACCCATGTAACCAAGAAGTTCCTTTGAGCTTTCTATTACATCATCAGTCAATCTTGAAGTTGCCTGTGCATATCTTCGTATTGCCTCAAGATCGCCGGTTTCCCTTGCACTATCAAGTTTTTCCTGTGCACGTATTCTGACATTTTTTCTCATGTCGCGTGTTGCCTTCTTGAATTCAGGAGGTTTACCATCGAAAACGAAAACAGGATTCATTCCAGCTTCAATCATTTTTGTCGTTCTGTAAAAAAGGCCCGAAATATGAGAAGTTATTCTACCTTTAGAATCTCTGAGAGGCTCACCTGTGAATCTGTCACGTATTATTGAAAGAAACTGGTAAAGGGTATTGTAAGCATCTATTGCAACAGTCTTACCATTAAGATCATTTATTTCTATAACCCTTCCCGAAACAATATCCGATAGATTAACACCCATGATAAAATGTTATCACAAAACTTAATAATGTTCATTTTTATGTGGAATGTATAACAGCAACTGCCTTTTTACCGTCAGCCAAAAATGCATTGAAAATTTCAGCCGCTTTTGATGAAATCTCGGAGAATATCTCAATTCCTTTGTCAGCAGCTACTTGTTCAACCTCAGGAAGTATTTTAAGGCTTTTTTGCATTCCCAAACCAATGACTATTATCTCAGGGGCCCTTTCAACAAGTTTAAGAAATTCACTCATGTCAAAAACATGTATTTTATCACGATATTCGATTTTTTCATCCCACCACACGATCATATCAGAAAAATAAGTTTTCCCCTTTACAACAATTTCACCAAACTTAACAGAATCGATATCAACCATGTTTAATATTGGTCAGGGATGGAATAAAAATAGTACATTATCCCCGATACGGTGAAAGTGTTATTGATTTACAGGAAGACTCTCTTTCGTAAAGCATACTCCAAGGAAAGTTTGCACATATTTCGAATGTGTGCTCAACGTCTATTGGTGAAACAGAAAATTCATGTGCTGGATCACCCATACACAATTGCATTATTTGTGATCCCGTTTTTTCGAACTGGTACCCACACCCTCCCATTTCGTTTGTTTTTGAAGAGGCACTTATTATAAGATTTTCCTTATTTGTCTGCAAAAATAGTTTTAATGTGCCCACATTATCGTAAATAGTAGCATATTCGATCTTTATGATATCAAAATCGTTGTCACTTACTTTCATAACAAATTTTGGAACAGTTGAACTCCCAATGTATAGAATAAAGCTAATACTAATCAAAACTATAACAATTAAAATTAGGATCAATTTGTTTGATGGCATATTCATGTTTAATATTGGTCC
The DNA here is from genome assembly GCA_030634615.1 of Candidatus Aenigmatarchaeota archaeon. Taxonomy (GTDB): domain Archaea; phylum Aenigmatarchaeota; class Aenigmatarchaeia; order QMZP01; family QMZT01; genus DAOWAL01. The sequence goes on from DAOWAL010000093.1 coordinate 2,707, forward strand.
AGGGGAAAATAAAAAAGAAAGTAGCCCCGCGAGGATTCGAACCTCGGTCTCCAGGTATCTCCGCCATTAATGACACCAGAGCCTGGTATCCTTAGCCGCCATTCGAGAATGGATCTCGAAAGGTATTGGCCACTAGACTACAGGGCTAGGCTTTATGATACTTATTTTCTCGTATTTTTATATTTAAATGAGATTAGGTATTTTTATTACAACTTTCTAGTGACAAAAAGATTTATAAACCCTAAAAACAAGTATTTTCATAATATTTAGGGTGATATTATGGACTTTGGATTCGAAAGTTTTGACACGAGTGATTTCGGTGATTTTGAAGTAGATGTAGAGGAAGTACAGATCGCAAAAAAGAAAAAATATGACCGAATATGGAAAGTCGGATTCGGCGGCAGTATATGTTCAAGACCACTAGTAGAAAATGGAATATTGTACTTTGGTGCAATGGATCATAATGTTTATGCAGTCGATGTAAGAAGTGGAAAAGAAATATGGAGATTTAAAACAAATGGGATAGTACTTGACTCATCAGCAACAATAAACAATGGAGTACTGTTCATTGGTTCATTTGGACACACATTACACGCTATTGATATATCCACGGGAAACGAGAAATGGAGATATTTGGCAGGAGCTGAAGTGAACTCACGACCACTTGTCTATAATGATATTGTGTACTTTACATCGAAGGATGGCTTTGTCTATGCAATTAGTGAAAGCGAAGGTAAGGATGTATGGCGATTCAAAACAGGTGCTGAAATGGTTTCTGCACCAACTGAAAATGAAGGTAGAATATTCATTGGTTCATACGATGGTTATCTTTACTGTTTAAATGCAATATCCGGTACTGAAATCTGGAGATTTAAGACAGGTGGAGAAATAGAGAATGATGATTATTTCCTTATCAAAAATAACATAATTTACTTTGGTAGTTTTGACAATAATATCTACGCGGTTGACACCACAACTGGTAATGAATTGTGGAGATTTAAGACAGGAAAATACGGAAACTGCGGTGTACCGAGAATGCATGACAATGTCATATATTACGGTTCAAGGGATGGTATATTCTTTGCCATTTCACTCAACGGGAAAGAGAAATGGAGGTTCAAAACTGGCGCAGAGATAATAGAAAAAGGAGCGCTCATATACAACGAGAAGATATATTTCGGCAGCGGTGACGGTAACCTTTACTGCCTTGATACTAACGGAAAAGAGGTATGGAGATTCAAGACCGATGGCGGTGTTTTCACATCGGCAATAGAATATGGAGGGACAATATACTTCGGTTCATGGGATTGTCATTTGTATGCTGTTGACTCAGAACTTGGAACTGAAGTTTGGAGATTTACGACAAGTACTACAACAAAGGCAGCTCTTCCTCCAGCTTACGAATGTTTCGAAGCTGAAATAAAAAAGAGTGGAAATGTTGAAGAAACAATTGGAGAAGAAAAATACAAAAGCAAAAACGAAGCAGCAACTTCACTTTCAAATTATCAGCTCAAAAGTGAGTATGCAACAACAAGCGAATACAAGCAGAAGAGCGATTATGATACAAGCTTTGTAATATTTGAAGGAGTTTTAGAAGAGGAGATATCATGGAATTTGAATTTGAAGGATTTGACACTGAACTTGAGGATTTCGAAGTGAAGAGAACCAGAAAGTTCGATAGGGTCTTTAGGATAGGGAAAGGTGGAAGCTTCATTTTCACCATGATGCATGACGGAATTATATACGCAAACTCCGGGGATTATTATGTTTACGCAATAGAAGCCAAAACCGGAAAAGAGTTATGGAGATTTCGTGCAAACGACAGCAACTACGGTTCTACTTCAACAGATGGAAAGTTAGTATTCATTCCATCATACGACCATAATCTCTATGCAGCAGACATAAAAACCGGCAAAGAGGTATGGCGTTTTAGAACAGGTGGCAAAATTTTCAGTACACCAGGTGTTGGAAATGGTATGATATTTTTCGGTTCTGAGGATGAAAATTTGTATGCTCTTAAAGCCGAAACAGGTAAACTTCTGTGGAAATTCAAAGCAGGCGATTACACAGGATCTACGATAACATTTCATGAAGGTAAAGTATTCTTTGGTTCATGTGATCATAATTTCTACTGTCTTGATGCTAATACAGGAAAAGAATTGTGGAGATTTAGAACAGGTGACGATATTCAGATTAATAAGGAAATGTTGATAAAAGACGGTAAAATCTACAGAGTAATAAGCGTTCTTAGAGATACAAATAACGATTTTCATTATAGAATAA
>DAOWAL010000060.1 GCA_030634615.1 Candidatus Aenigmatarchaeota archaeon
AAAAAGAGAGACAAAGATAACAAAAAGATAGGTTGATAATAATGAGCAGAAATAAAACAGGCGGAAAGAAGTTAAGACTTGCTGCAAGAGGTAAGCTAAGGTCAGCTCCAAGATGGGCTGATATAAAGAAGTTTGGTCTTAAAAGAGCCAGATCCAAAAGAATTCGTGTCAGAACAAAGGACTGGAGAAGAGGATCCGGACTAAAGGTTTAAGTGATTTTGATGGCAGAAACGATTGAGAGATTATATACAATTCCACTCAGGAAGGAATGGTTAAAGGAACCCAGGGCACAAAGAACAAAGCGTTCTGTCAGAACAGTCAGAGTATTTATCAAAAAACACACAAAAGCAGATGTAATAAAGATCTCAAAAGGTGTTAACGAGTTAATATTTTCACACGGTTTCAAAAAGCCACCTGCAAAAATAAAGGTCGAAGTGCATGGAGACAAAAGCAGAGTTGATGTAAAGATCCCCGGTGAAGTCATAATTAAAAAGAAAGAAGAAAAGAAATCAGGAATCGAAGGGCTTAAAGATCGATTTGCAGGAAAAACAGGTGAAGATAAGAAAGAAATCCTCAAAAACGCAATTCAGGATAAAATAAAAGAAGAAACCACAAACGAAAAAGTAAAACAGGCTCTTTAATAAGTCCAGAAACAGGAATCGGAAGAAACAGAAGAAGCCAAGAAAGAAGAGAAACCAAAAGAAGAAAAGAAGTAAGCCTTTTTCTCAGATTTAATAAACATATTGCAATTATTATATGGTATGATATTTTCAAAGTTGGATTTTCAGAAAAATGCAAACATAGGGCTATTCTCATTAGCAACTGATAAATTCGCTCTGGGCAACAGATTTATCGAAAAAAACGATAAACAAATAATGGAAAAAGTCCTCAAAGTACCTGTTTATCAGATAAGCGCACTCGGGACAGGGCTTATAGGTATTTTTGCAGCTGCAAATTCCAAAGGAATTATAATCTCAGACAGGATTTACAATGAGGAAATAGAGGAAATTCAGAGAAACTTCGATGTTTTGGTCTTAGAAACAAAGCACACTGCATTTGGAAATCTCATACTTGCAAACGATACGGGATGCATAATTTCACAAGATCTCAAAAAACACAAAAATGACATACGTGACTTCTTCGGCGTTGATACAAGGGTTGGTACAATTGGCGGCATGGATCTTGTAGGATCTCTTGGTGTATGCAATTCCAAAGGTTGCATTGTGCATAAAGCAATAACAGACAAAGAAAAGAAGCTCATAGAAAAGATACTTGATGTTAATGTTTTTCCGGGCAGCGTAAATTTCGGTAATCCATGGGTAAAATCAGGAGTCATAGTCAATACAAACGGTTTTATTGTCGGTGACCAGACAACCGGGCCTGAGATGGGTATAGCATCAGAAGCATTTGGGTTTGTTTAAATCTCTCTCGAGGTTTTACATTATTTTCATGATAGAAATTCTTTAATTTCTTTTATTATTTTTTTACATCTTTCTATAGCCTGTTTTGCTGTTTCAAAATCCATTCTGTTTCCATAATATGTCAAGGAATTTCTTTTGTACCGTAAATCGTCAAACACTCTGTATAAATCGTCCCTTTTTAGGATATCTCTTAAATAATACCCAAGACAGAGATGATTTAATATCTTATACCCCCTTTTAACAACCAATGCCTGCAATAATTCTAGCAAAGACGTATAATAATCTTCGAATACGAAATTACAGTTTTTCTCATCTATTTCTTTTATGATGTTTACCCTTTCTTCTGCTGTCTCAATTAAAGAATTTGCTCTTCCTATGTCCGGGGAAACTTCTTTTGCAGAGTTATTTTCAATACATTCGTCCCATGAAGATTCTTTCATTTGAATACCTCCATGTAATTATTCAATGTGATGCCGTTTATAATGTTATTTGCCAAATGAGTATTTTGAATTTTTGTTATATTATCGTACTTGAATATCTGAATTTTCCTTTGGAGTAGTCTTTCAAATTTTCCTAAATTGATACTTTTTTTAGATGGAGTTTCTATGTATAAATCTATGTCACTGTTTTCTGTATCTTCTCCTTTCACGTAAGATCCGAAAAGGACAATCACGGGATTGCTTAAGGTTTTTTTTATATAATCCAAAAGACCTGAATTATGAATTTGTTTTATGTTAAAAAGTCTTTTTTCCAATAAATACACTTCATTTGCGTTGTCGGCGGCATAGAAAATGACATTCCCTATTTTTAATGTTTTTAAAATTCCTTCCCGTTCTGACTCTTTACAATATCTAATCACTGAGGGCAATGGGAGTTTTAACGTTCTTTCTATTTCCCTAACTCTGAGCTTTGAAGTTGGATATATGAAGAAGTACTCCTTAATCGTTTCTTTGATATCTTTTCTTTTCATATGATAATATATAATATCAATTGATATTTAAAGTTATCGATTTATTATTTGAGAGACATTAGTAACTCTAGTACAATTAATTGTAATCATTTTTTATTTTGTAAGCATCGGAACCAGACGAATACTCGCTTTTAGATATATAAACATTATCAACTATGTCAACTTCTGGTATATGAGAATAATCTCTACTTATACTAGTTTCTTGGTCATCATTTGTTACTCCCTTACCGGTTATAATTGTAACCAAACCGATCTCGCTGTGATCTGTTACCTTTTCTTTTGAAGGCCCACCGCCTGTCTTGAACTTCCATATTAGTTTTCCAGTTTCTGGATCAAGATTGTATAAATAACAATTCCATGATCCTGTCACGAGCTTCCCTTCTTTTATCTGTGGTCCTAACCAGCATGGTCCATCTGTGACGAATTTCCATAATATATTTCCCTGTCGATCAAAGCAAACCAATATTCCTCTTTTGTAAGTGTCTTCTCCACCACCAACGTAAATCTTATCATTGTAAACGCATGTGTGTGAACTATGAGTGTTGTATCCTAGTTTCTTCACCCATAACTCCTTTCCATTGGAAATGTCAATTGCATGGAACCCGTCTTTCGCGCCGAAATACAGGACATTTCCATCAGTTTCTCCGCATGTCATAGCCCCTCTTCCGCATCGGAATCGCCAAATTTCCTTCCCACTATGCCTGTTTAAACAGTACATGTTAAAGTCCCATGAACCGAAAAATATCTTATCATCCTTTATGTTCATAGGAGCTATACTACCGATTGAGCCGCCTGTCCTGAATCTCCAAATCTCCTTTCCGGTTTCAAAATCTAAGCAGTACAAACAGCCGTCATAGCTTCCTATGTAAACTTTCCCCTCCTTTATTGACGGAATTGAAACTATTTTTTCACCTGTTCGAAACCTCCATAATTCGTTCCCATTCATATCAAGGCAGTAAACGTAAAAGTCCCGTGAGCCAAATACTATTTTCCCTTTTTCGTGAGCGATTCCTGAAACAAGCTTATCTCCTGTTTTAAACTTCCATTCGAGTTTCTTTGTTTTCTTGTTTATTGCATATAGATAACCGTCGTATGATCCGAAGAATACGATATTGTCCACAACAACAGGGTGATAATTACCAGCACAACCACCGGATTTGAACTTCCATATCTCCTTTCCGGTTTCAATATCCAAAGCATAAAGGAAATAATTGTCGCAGCCGAAATATACGACTCCTTCATCGATCACGGGTAAGCATGCAATACTCCCTCCATATTCGTGATCCCAGACGAGAGAATATATTTTGTTAAACCCAAAATCTGAAATTTCAAGATCAAAATCTTTCTCAAAATCCATTCTTAAAATAGAACTTAGAGTTTTTAATTCATTTACCAGGGCACACTTTTTCGATTTCTTTGTCTATGTTGTTGTCGCTGTACTCGTGATCAAAAAATTCTGCAAAGTCATTTGCTATTTTCCTTGCTCGCTTGTCGTATGCTTCTTTATCTTTCCAGTCGTTTTTTGGATTCAGAATATCAGATGGTACACCTGGACAGGTTTTGGGAACCATTAAATGAAAAATTTCATCTTTTCGATATTCAACATTTTTCAATTTGCCACTAAGTGCAGCTCTTACTATTGTTCTTGTGACATCTATATCCATTCTCTTACCAATACCGTATGGTCCTCCTTCCCAACCGGTATCGATTAGATAGACATCTGCTCTGTGCTTTTTGATCCTTTGACCAAGAAGTTCTGCATAATCTTCGGGATTTCTTGGCATGAACGGTTCACCAAAAAACCTTGAAAATGTACTTTTCGGTTCGACTATACCGGTTTCAGTACCGGCAAGTTTACTCGTATAACCCATTAAAAACCACAGCATTGCTTGGTTCTCGGTCAACTTTGATATTGGTGGAAGAACACCGTTGGCGTCTGCTGTCAGAAATATTATTGTTTTTGGGTGATTGCCCATGGATGATTCTTTTACGTTGCTCAGACGGTCAAGCAAATATGAACCTCTTGAATTTGGTGTTAAACTTTTATCTTTGAAATCGAATGTCCCGTCAGGATACATCATCGCGTTTTCAACAATCACGCCATGCTTTCTGTAATCTGCCTTGTGCATTATCGACTTGTATATTTCAGGTTCTTTTTCCGGATCTAAGTTTATTAGTTTTGCATAGCATCCATATTCAAAGTTAGCAATGCCATCATCGCTCCAACCATGTTCGTCATCGCCAAGAAGGGCTCTGTTTGGATCTGCTGATAATGTAGTTTTTCCAGTTCCGGAAAGTCCAAGGAATAATGCAATATCTCCCCTCTCTCCTTCGTTTGCAGAGCAATGTAATGGTAAAATTCCTTTTTCAGGGAGTATATAATTCATGCATGTAAACATTAATTTTTTAACAGTACCGCAATATGCAGAACCATAAACAAGACCAATATTTTTATCAAAATCCATTACTATTGCCATGTCAGATGTTTTTTTGGTCTTTTCAGAAACCCTTAATTTTCCTGTATATTTATCCGCGTTTACCTTCTCGTATGGCAGAACAATTATTGTAAACTTCCTGTTTGAAAAAATACTTTTTTCAATACCTTTTGGAATGTCTCTAAACATGGTGCATGTAAAAAGTGATGTGAGTGCCCTATCAGTGACAGTTTTGACAGTGACCGCGTATGATACATCTGCTCCAACTGATCTGTCTGTTACATATATTGACTTTTTCTTTCCAAGCACATGTAATGCATCTTTCAGTAACATATCAAATGTTTCCGGATCAATTGGTATGCTGCTTGGTGAATCCCAGTCTATATTTTTCTCGGTTTCTGATCTTTTAACAATGTATGTATCTTTCGGACTTCTTCCGGTTGATTCTGGGGGTGTTCTTATAGACAGTGCTCCGTTTTTAGAAATAAGTGCTTCATCATTTTTTACAACATCTTCTATGAGTTTTTCCCTATCTGGATTTTTTATAACATTTCCATGTTTTTCCAAAAGATTGTTCAATTCATTTTCAAGATTCAATATACCACCCACTATTTAATATTGTGCTTCCTAAGTTGAAATATTAATATAAATCTAATATAAAGATTTTTTATGACACACATAAAACAGATACCTGAAGACTTTGTAGTAAAAGAAATTTTTGAAAAGCAAAAGAATAGACATGAAAATAAAGAAATTGGTTTTTACACGTGGTTCACGCTCAAAAAAACAAACTGGGACATGTTTCGTGTTTTAAAGATGATTTCAAGTAGGCTGGGTGTTTCCATAAAGAGAATTGGTCATGCTGGCGTTAAGGATAAGCGCGCTGTTACATATCAAAAAATTTCTGTGTGGAATGTGCCTGTTGAAAGGGTAAAGAACATAAAGATAAAGGATGTGGAACTATCTGATTTTGAACAAAAAGAAGAAAGAATAAACCTAGGTGATCTTAAGGGAAATGAATTTGAAATAACGATAAGAGACATAGAACCTGAAATAAAAGAAAAAATAGAACAAAACATTAAAAAAATCAAAAAAGAAGGTTTCATCAATGTTTTTGGAAAACAGCGTTTTGGTAATAGAAATAATACCCATCTTGTTGGAAGAGAAATATTAAGAAATGATCTCGAAGAGGCTGTTTTGAATTATCTTACTCATGAAGGTGATAGGGTGGACGAATTCAGAAAAAATTTAAGAGAAACAAAAGATTTTAAAACAGGACTTAAGGAATGTCCCAGATATCTCCGTAATGAAATAATTTTACTAAATCATCTTGCAAAAAATTCAAACGATTATGCCGGAGCATTGCGGAGAATACCAAAAAAATTCAGAAGAATGTTTGTTCATGCTTATCAATCATATATTTGGAACGAGGTTGCCAGAATCTCAGATGAGGACGTAGTTCCTTTAGTTGGATATGAAACAGATCTTAGCAAGTATTCATCGAAAAAACAAATCGAAAAGATTATGAAAAAAGAAGATGTGAAAATTTCTGACTTTAAAATAAAATCAATGCCAGAACTTTCAAGTGAAGGTGCTGAAAGAAACAGAGTTATGAAACCAAAAGGTATCAAACATTCCTTTGGCGAGGACGAACTCAACGATAACAAAATAAAATGTGTAATCAAATTTAAAATGGAGAAGGGATCATACGCAACTGTTTTGATAGATAAGGTACTTGAATGAAATCAAAGACTAGGAAATCGCACAAACAAAATTCAAAGATATCCGTAATTGTACCAACATATAATGAAAAAGAAAATATAACAATACTCGTTCCAAAAATTTTCTCGAGTTTTGATGAAATCAATCTGAATGGCGAAGTCATAGTTGTTGATGATAATTCTCCTGACAGAACATGGGAAATTGTTAACAATATGAAAGAAAAATTCAATATTAAACTCATAAGAAGAAAAAGAAAGCTTGGGCTTTCCAGTGCAGTTTGTGATGGAATCGAAAATGCGAGTGGTGATATAATTGGTGTAATGGATGCCGATTTGTCACATTCTCCTGATGTTATACCATTTCTTGTTAAACCAATACTGGATGGTAAAACAGATGTTGCACTTGCTAGTAGATATATAGATGGTGGGAAAACAGTAAATTGGTCCATGAAACGTAAAATATTATCTAAGGGTGCTGGACTATTTACTAAACTTTTGATAAATCTAAAAGATCCAATGTCAGGATTTTTCTTTTTTAACAAAAATATTTTGAATAATGTATCGTTAAAACCAAGTGGTTACAAAATCGGACTTGAAATTTTTGTTAAAGGAAAGTACGACGAAATAAAAGAAATACCTTATACATTCAAAGGACGAAAAGTCGGAAAAAGCAATCTTGGAATGAAGGAAAACATGAGTTATATTAAGCACATTGCAAAGCTTTACTGGTTTGCCATAAACAGATAAACATTGAACTAATTCTCATAATTTAAACTAGTAGAACAAAATTAATACCATGGAAGATCCCATCATGCTAATTTCAGGTGCAGTGTTTTTCTTGCTTTTCATAGTCCTGACTTTCATGTTTATTGTTAGTTT
>DAOWAL010000077.1 GCA_030634615.1 Candidatus Aenigmatarchaeota archaeon
CAAATTATTCTAAGGTAATTGATATTCAAGCTAATGATTTATCAATTGCTTCAGGGATAACAGACTCAGGCTATAGGATCGGTTTGGGAGTTCAGGGTTTTACAGATGATGCAGATTTTCAAGGAACTCTAGCTAAACAATATGGAATTTGGAGTAGAGTTGGCTCTAATACAACTGATCCAACAGGAACAATTACGAATTCTTATGCAATTTATCTTGAGAATCTTGATGGTGGTGCAACTGTAACAAATAAAGCTCTGCTTGTGAAGCGACTCCCGGATTTACAATCCGGATCCTTGCAAGCCTTTCGTACGCTTCTTTTGAAAGAATGCCTGAAAGCAGCTTCTTTTTCATTTCCTCTATTTGTTTGAGTTGCTGCATTTGTTGTAACTTTTCTTGATCCATTCCTTGAATCATGTGAACCTCGTTTAATTCTTTTCAATTTTCTTTGCAATATCTTTAAGGAAAGTGTTTCCTTTTGCTGTAATTCTCCTGCCTTTTCCTTTTTCCATTTTTACCAAGCCTGCTTTTTCAAGCTGCTGGAATATTTCACGGATAACCGAACCTGATGCAGGATATTTATGATTAGGTTTGTGTCCTCTTCTTTTATTTGAACCGTAAACCCTTTTTAGCCTTGAAACACCTATTGGCTTTCCAAGCGAAAGTTTTCTTAGTATTGAAGCTGACCTAATGTACCACCAATTCTCTTGTGTTGGTACTCTTTCCTTACATACGCCAGTTTTTACGTATTCTGCCCATTCCGGAGGTTTCATATCGTTAATTTTTCCAAGTTCCTTTGAAACTCCTTCAATGAGTTTATCCGGCTCGATTTCCTTTATCATCATATTAACACCTGTATTGGAATACTATTATAGGTTATATTTATATTGATTCACCCTTTTTAAGCTTTTAGAAAATAATTTACTATGGTAATGGAATGGGAAAGGCAAAATGATGTAATTGCCGAAAATTTCAAAAAAAGTGAAATTTCTGGTTCGAACAAAAAGGAATTTCACACAAAAAGTAATGAATTTCTACTTTTTGAGAAAAATGACGAGATATACAAAGAGAGAGGACCTGGAAAAATACCGATATCTCCAATAAATTTCAGCAGTATAACAGTTGTCGACAAATCGGAAAAAACACTGTCAAATACTGTAAAAAACGTCAGATTCTCTGACAACAACAAAACAGACATAAAATTTACCATAAAATTTAGAGTAGTACACACCGGGAAATTCTACAAAGGTCTCATGGTAGACAGACAAAAACTGTCACTTGAAGATATGTGGGATGACATACTTTCGAAGATAATATACAAAGAAGTCTTGCCACATTTGGGAGAAAAACCGTCGTTTGATTTTGCAGGCAATGAAGCAAGGGAAAAACTCATAGAATATATGAGACCAATATTCAGGAATTTCTTTGGAAGAATTGGGATAGCATTAATGGATATTTCAACAGACTATGAACTTGAAAATGCAACCGAACCTGAAAAAGACAACCATGAAAAAGGAGAGGGACAGACAGAAAGTTATAGTGAAATGCAAAAAGAATTGAAAAAACCCGATACTGATCTGGAAAAGAAACTAAAGGAACTTGAAGAAGCGAAAAGGATAGCAGAACACAAATTCTATAAAAAAGAACTATCAGAAGAGGCATTCCAAAGAATGATGGAAGATTTTGAGGAAAAAATAATAGAAATAGAAGCTACAAACAAAAAGCAAAAGGAAGAATAAATTAATCAATTGTTTCTATCGCAACAGCGACAAACGCCAAAACAAAGCCAAGCGCCATTGAAAGTATGAAGTTGAATGATGAAATGTTAGGATTGATTATCAGTTCTGATGCAGTGTAGAGCGCAGGCTATGCAGCAATTCCAAATATCGGGACAGATGCTATTCTCGATGCTTTTTTCTCTTTCATTCTTACCTTTCTTCCAAGCCATGCCATTGTTCCGGATATCCAGAAGAAGTATATGGAAGATAGCATGAAAGCTGCAATTGCCTCAAAAAGACCTATTGACATAAAATCGATAATAGAATTATATCCTCTGTATATTGCAAGTGTAGCAATAGCTATTGCTACAACATACATGAAGAATGAAAACCTTCTGCCTGTAAACGATTCTCTGAGTTCATTGAAAACTCCCATTATGTAGTCTTCCAGCTTAAATCCTCTTATGAACAGGTATGCTCCTATTACACCTAATATTATTCTCCATCCTGTATCACCAAGCATTGCATAAAGTAAAAGTGCTATCGCAGGAAGCCCAAAAACAAGTCTTGCAAATTTTGGATTTTCAAGGGTTTCTTTGATGAAATCCTTTATTTTGTAATAACTTGATTCAAGTCTCTCTGATTGCCTGACAATAACTCTTTTTACGGAAAGTATTGGTATATACGATTGTATTATAGGAATAACGTGTTCATCATCAAGTCCGTCTGACACTAGAATAACAAAATCACTTGGTCTCTTTTTAAGAATACTTTTAAGTTGCTTGGTTATTTCCCTGTCTGCGTCTATACCCCTGTGTTTATGCCCTGTTAAAACAACTACTTCAGAATCGTACTTTTCCTTGAGTTCCTCGAAAACTTTCACAGCACCAAAAATTGCATTGCTGTCACTTTCTTCTGGATCTTTGAGCGCCAGTTTCATGGCTGTATTTAATACTTTTTCCTTCCCCATGACAGGTCCGACTATCCCGGTCTTTTGACCTATGTCATTATCCCTGTCTACACTCATTACGAGTATTCTATCTTTTGCCATTCTAACACGTGTTTATTTAATTGATAATTTTATTTTTAAAGTATTGTCGAATTATATGGTTATTATGAATGTGGAAATCGGTATAATAGGTGGAACAGGCGTCTATTCCGAGGATATGTTAGAAGATGTTGAAGTAAAGAAAGTTTCCACACCATATGGAGAACCTTCCAGTGAAATAAAAATAGGAACATTCAAAGGAAGAAGGGTAGCATTCATTTTTAGACACGGAGATTCACACTCAATACCACCACATAAAGTTAATTCTCAGGCAAACATACACGCACTCGCAGAGCTAGGCGTTAAGATGATTATAGGAATTACAGCAGTTGGCTCACTTAAGGAAGAAATGAAACCTGGACATGTTGTTATTCCTGACCAGTTCATAGACATGACAAAGCTTAGAAATACAACATTTTATGACGGACCAAAGGTAGCTCATATATCAATGGCAGATCCTTTTTGCAAAAACATGCATAAACTTGCATGCGATGTAGCACAAGAACTTGGAATTGACCATCACAAAAAAGGAACATATGTTTGTGTTGAAGGTCCAAGATTCTCAACCCGGGCTGAATCAAATGTATGGAGAACAATGAAAGCCGACATAATCGGCATGACACTCGTACCTGAATTAACTCTTGCAAGGGAAAAGGAAATATGTTATATATCTATATCAAGCGTGACAGACTACGACTGCTGGAGAACAGATGAGGCAGTTTCAGCAACAAATGTTATTGAAACCATGAAAAAGAACACAGTAAACGTAAAAAGGATTCTTGAAGAACTGATAATAAAACTTCCGACTGAAAGGAACTGTGAATGTGCAAGTGCACTGGAACATGCTTTCATTTGAAAAGAAATTATTTTTAAGTTGGGGTAGTAATTATTACTATGCCTAAAAAGAAGTCAAAACCTGTTGAAAAGGAAGATCAGTTTGATAAACGAATGAAAGAATTCGGAGAAGAGATTGAAAGTATTGGTAATCGTTTTGAAAAAAAGATCGATGAAAAGGGAGAGAAATGGGAAAGTTGGTTTCATGGAACATTCGGTGTAATAGGGCCACTTTTCTCCAGCATATTCGGAATAATCGTTCTCGCAATTTTAGTTTGGCTGTTATCATTTGTCAACGCGGCTATACAGATTAACTTCATTTCAAATGTCAGGACCTTTTTAGCTGGTAATATGGGAACATTCTTCGTACTGTTTATTTTCTTTTCGTATGCATCATATTTTTCAAAGGCATCAAAGAGGTTGTATAAATTCTTTTCACCTATTTCAGTTGCAGTTGGCGCAACAGCAGGTTTTTGGATAGCAATGAATGTAATAAAAATAGCAAATCTTTCTTTCGGTATTCCGGAGCTGTCTCTTTTGGCATTTTATATAGAAATTAATCTTCAGTTAATATTCTGGTTCTTCTTAGTAATAGGATTACTTTTTGTTCTGCTCTCAAAGGGTGGATATTGTGGAGGTAACATGGCAAAAGTTGTAAAAGGTAAAGCTGCTCATAAAAAAACATCTTACAAAGGAAAAAGACTTTACAGATCAGGATCTGACAGGATACTGGGAGGCGTGTGCGGAGGCATAGCAGAATACCTGGGTGTTGATCCTACCATAATACGAATCCTTTGGATACTTGGCATACTTGCATGGGGTATGGGTGTTATATTATACATATTATTCTGGTTAGTGATTCCAAGAAACCCAAAAGATAGATGGGAAGATTAATTCAATAAAGTACACAAAAAAAGGATTTAAAGCAGGAAAATATCCTTTGATTAATTATTTAAATATATAACTACTAAACTAATGCTATTGGTAGTAACATGAAAGTAAGAAAAAAAGCTTCAAGTGAACTCGTGGAGAAGCTCCACGTCGAAGGAATTAAAAACGGTTCCAACTTTTGGAAAGCTGTAGCTAAAGGTCTGAACAGACCAGCTAGCAAAAAATTTGAAGTAAATCTTACAAGGATTGAAAAACATGCTAAGGTAAACCAGAAAATTGTTGTACCGGGTGTTGTGCTTGGTTCTGGTGAAATAAAAAAGAAATTAACAATCGCTGCTCTTAAGTTCTCAGGCAGAGCCAAGGAAAAGATAGAAAAAACCGGTGGACAATGCTTATCAATTGAAGACTTATATGAAAAGAACCCAAAAGGAACGGGTTTGAGGATAATGGGATAAAATGACTGTAATAAACGCTGAAGACTGTGTTGCAGGAAGACTTGCTTCATTTGTAGCAAAAAGACTTCTGAATGGCGAGGAAATAGTTATAGTAAACGCAGAAAGGGCTATTATCAACGGTAACCCAAAAGCAATTGAAAAGTTATTCAGAGAAAAAATAGAACGTGGTGACCCATACCATGGTCCGTTTTATCCAAAAAGATCAGATACCATACTCAGAAGAATGGTAAGAGGCATGCTCCCTTACAAAAAACCAACAGGAAGAAATGCTTACAAAAGACTAAAAGTTTACAGGTCAGTACCAGATGAAGTTTCTGGACAAACACCTGAAACAATAAATAAAGCAAAAGGTAAGTTTGAATGTAAATATGTTTATTTAGATGATATTACAAAAAAGATTAGTGGTTAAATATGACAGAAAAAAGGAAAGCTGTAAAGAAACACCCAAAAAAGGTTGAAGAAAAGCCAAAAACTGAGAAAAAGGAAGAAATCAAGCAAAAGGCTGAGAAGAAAGTAGAAGTTAAGCCCAAAGTCGAAAAAAAACCAGTTGCAGTTAAAACCAAAAAAGAAGAACCAAAAATTGCAAAAAAGAAAAAAACACCACCAGGTATAGTTTTCACAACGGGTAAAAGGAAAAGAGCTGTTGCCCGTGCTTCAATAAGACCAGGGAAAGGGAAAGTTTTGATAAACAAAGAATTATTGGAAAACATCAGTAACAGAACACTAAGACTTAGGCTTATGGAGCCATTCATAGTTTCAGAAAAGAACTGGAAATCATATGATTTCACAGT
This sequence comes from Candidatus Aenigmatarchaeota archaeon, assembly GCA_030634615.1. Taxonomy (GTDB): domain Archaea; phylum Aenigmatarchaeota; class Aenigmatarchaeia; order QMZP01; family QMZT01; genus DAOWAL01. The sequence goes on from DAOWAL010000077.1 coordinate 5,738, forward strand.
CAACATAAGAGGCGGAGGAATTCTTGGACAGACCGATGCAGCAAGGCAGGCAATTGCAAAAGGTCTTGTTGAAATATTCGGTGGCGAACTTAGACAAAAATTCCTTGATTACGACAGAAGTCTAATCGCATACGACCCAAGAAGAACAGAACCACACAAACCACCAAGAAGCTCTCAGGGACCAAGAAGATACAAACAGAGGTCAAAGAGGTGAAATATATGGA
>DAOWAL010000091.1 GCA_030634615.1 Candidatus Aenigmatarchaeota archaeon
AAGAAATTGAGAAAACAAGCGAAAAACACGTATACAAACTCTCAGGACCACTTCTCATAAAAATGGGAATAAAAGACGTTAAAAAAGATCTAGCAGAAAGAGAAGAAACAATATCCATGAGAGTTAAAACATATGAAAAACAGGAAGAAAAGCTCAAGGAGAAAATCGAGGGGCTAAGATCTAAAATCACACATTCCCCGCCAAAGGCAAGGTGAAACCATGGGGGATGTAGAACAGGCAATTACACTAATTGAAGACATATTAAATGATCATGGTGTTCCAAGAAATGTCAAAAGTTCAATAGAAAGAACAATGGAACATTTAGAAAATGAAGATGACGATGTAAAGATTTCTACATTAATCGGAGTTTTAGACGAAGCGTCCAATGATCCAAATCTTTCACTCTATGCAAGAACAAAGATCTGGGACGTTGTTTCCAAACTTGAAGAGCTCAATAAGTAGAATATCTTTTTAAACCTTTTTGTCATGTTTATATTATATCTATAAAACCGTTATACTCATTTAATGTTTGGAGGTCAATATGGTACTAGACAGGATCAAAAGAAGCATAGTAAGAGACATGAGTTTTGAAGACATGCCAACAGAAGAATACGTTGAAGTCGGTGTTGATGAATCACGGGGTTCCGGAAAGATTGGAATCTCAATCGAAAGACTTAGCGAATTTGCTGATGCTGACAGAATTCTTAAGGAAGTTAGAGATGGAACACTGGTTTTCCTTAGGATAAAAGAACTCAAAGAAAAAGACATCGGCGAGCTTAAAAGGGCTGTTGAAAAGCTTAAGAGGACTGTTCTTGCACAAAACGGCGAAATCGTCGGCGTAGAACAAGACTGGCTTATACTCGCTCCTGAGCACGCAAAAGTCAAAAAGTAATTTCTTTATTTTTTCTTATTTCTATTTCATTTAATTATTAGAAATAGTATTCAATTTCTACTTGAGTCTCACGACTTCTAAATTTCTTGGTGCAAGTGTTTCGCACCTGTAGTATTTGTGGAGATCCCTCGATAGCTCCATTGTTGAATGGCCATCACCGTGGTTGCAGATTATACGCTCTGGTTTGCTGGCGAGCTTTCTTACGAAGTTGGTAAGCTGCTTTCTGTCAGAATGTCCAGAAAGACCGCCTTCTATTGTATCAATCTGCATTTCCATTCTAATAGTTCTGGTCTTTCCATCCTCTGTTCTCATCGGTACTTCTCTCCATCCTTTCTGGATTCTCCTTCCGGGTGATCCTTCTGCCTGATAACCGACAAACAAAAGTGTGTTTTTCTTGTCCATTGCAAATGCCTTTAGGTATTCCAATGCCGGACCGCCCACAAGCATACCGGATGTTGCAATAACAACACATGGATCTGGCGAAGCGATGAGCTCATCTCTTTCTTTTTTGATTGTAACTCTTTTGAAAATATCAGAAAGGAAAGGATTTTTGCCCTGATGGAATATCTGTTTTTGCAAATTTCTTGACATATGTTCCGGATAAGCTGTATGTATCGCTGTTGCATCCCAAAGCATTCCTTCCATGTAAACTGGATATTTGAAATCCTGAACAGAGCCAAGCAGTGCCATTATCTCCTGAGCCCTGCCAACAGCAAAAGAAGGTACTAACACTTTCCCTCCTCTTTTCATGGTATCATTTATTATTTGCATGAACTTGTTTTCTGATTCAGCTCTTGACGGCTTTATGTCCCTTGCGCCACCGTATGTAGATTCTATAATAAGAGTTTCTATTCTTGAAAAGTTTGTATATGCTGGTTCAAACAGTCTTGAAGGACCATAAAGCATATCACCTGTGTAAAGAATGTTGTGCAGTCCTTCTCCTACATGAAGATGAGATACAGCAGACCCAAGCAAGTGACCAGCTGGCTGGAAAGTCAATCTCATATCAGACGTGATATCAGACACTTCACCATAATCAAGTGCTATAGTATGTTTTACAACGTTTTCAACCGATCTTTTCTTGTAAGGGATTTCTTTTCCTTCCTTGTGACAAATGTCAATATAATCAAGACAAAGCAGTACCATTAAGTCCCTTGAAGGAGCTGTACAGTAAAGCGGTCCAGTATATCCATTTTCATAAAGCCATGGTATGTAACCACAGTGGTCTAAATGAGGGTGGGAAAGAATTACAGCATCAAGTGTGTCTATGCTGAACTCAGGAACATCAAGATAAGGGAATGAATCAGATGCTACATTAACACCGCAATCCATCATAACATTGGAATTTGGTGTTTCCACGAGCATACATGATCTGCCGACTTCCTTGAAACCACCAAGACATGAAAGTCTTACCCAGTGATCACTGTTTTCTTTTTTGTCAGAATTTATTTTCTGACCTATGCTGTTAAGGAATTTTTTTCTGTAATCTATCTCAGTATGAAGCAAGTTCCTAACTGCCCTGACAATCGGACTTTTTATCGCAGGAGCTCTTTCTATTTTTGGTAACCAGAGAGTTTCGTTTTTTATTTTTCTGTATGTTTCTCCGCCTTTTCCTATAACCATACCCTGTTTCTGGGATTCTATAACAACCTTGCCAAGTTCTGGTTCAAAGTATATTTCCTGTACACCGGCCTCTTTTGGAACAATTTTATTTATTGCTTTTTTTGTTTTTTCCATGTCCATTGTTATTGAGAGATCTGGTCTTACCTCTATTCTTTTCTTAAGCGCAGAAACCATTCTTCGTATGACCTGGTCATGGTTTTTGAAAAATTCCTCGTTTTTTGTATACAGAACTATTTCAGGTCCTTCGAATTTAACTTCTGTTATTTCCGCATCCTTCGGTAAATTTTTTCCTAGCTCTTTGAGAAGAGTTGTCATTTTTATCAACTTCGTTATTAAAATTAATTTCTAAAATTATGCTAATAGCTTCTTAACTTCTTCGTCTGATACTTTTTTGAAACCTTTTGAATTTATTACAACAAGGTCAATTCCGCTTCCGCCTGAAGCTATGTCCCTTTCAGTTGCTGCTTTAACAGATCTTACCGCGATTCTTTTCAATTCATCCAAACCAAGACTACTCTTGAAACTGTCTTCAAGAACACCGAGTGCCATCACAGACCCTGAACCAGTTGAGAAGAAATCCCTTTCCTCAATCACTGATCCGGACGGATCAAAAGAGAACAACTTCGATTCGGTATCGTGACCGCCAATGAGCAGCTGGACATAGTATGGGAAGTAGCTTCTTGCATATAATATGTTTGACACCAAGCTTGCTGCGGATTTTACAGGTATTTTCCTGCCCTCTTCAAGTTCATATAACTTGAATTCTGCTTTCAGGTATCTTTCAAGTGCCTGAGCATCTCCAACGCTTCCTGCTATTGTCATACCAACATGGTCATCAAGCTGAATTATCTTTTTTGCATTTTTGCTTGCAACAAGATAGCCCATTGTCGCTTTTCTCTCAGCTGCAAGGATTATAAAATCTTTACCCTTAATACCAACTGTTGTTGTTCCCGTCTTCAAATTTTCTATTTTCTTTTCAATCATAGTCAACACAAAAAAATCCTGAACATTAGACGTCAGAATATATCGTTATTATATTATTGTTATTGTATTGTAAGGGTTATTTAAATATATTTCTGAAATGCTCCCGCCGGGATTCGAACCCGGGTCACTGGCTCGAGAGGCCAGTATCCTTGCCGGACTAGACTACAGGAGCGTTTTTTGTGTATTTTTGTTTTATACGATACTTTATAAATAAATTAATAGGTTTTAATGAACAATCTTTTATATAGTATAAATACCAACTAATCCAAATATTTAATCGTTCTAATGATTAACGGTGATATTTCATGACAGTGTTAAAAGTTTTCAGTAAGCCAAAATTAAAAAATGCTATTCTAATCGAAGGATTGCCAGGAGTAGGCAACATAGGAAGGGTTGCCGCTGGCTATTTGGTCGAAGAACTCGGTGCGAAAAAATTCGCAGAATTGTATTCAAAATGGTTCTTCCCTTTTGTAATGCTTCACAAAAATTACAAAATACATCTTCTAAAAAATGAATTCTATTACGTAAAAGCCAAGAAAAAAGGACAAAGAGATATTGTTCTGCTTGTAGGTGATTGCCAGTCTCTTTCACCACAAGGACATTACGAAGTTGCTGAAAAAATACTCGACTTTGCAGAAAAAATTGGCGTAAAGGAAATAATCACAATAGGCGGTCTTGCAACAGGTGACCTTGAAGGTTCTAAAAAGGTACTTGGAGCAGTGACTGACGACAAAGATTTAAAAAAATACAAAAAATTCAAAATAAATTTCGATGCAGGCGAGAAAGTCGGTTACATAGTCGGCGCAGTCGGATTACTTTTGGGGTTATGGAAGCAGAGAGACAAAGATGGAATATGTCTTTTGGGTCAGACAACTGGGTTTCCAATAGTAACAGATCCCAAGGCTGCAGAGAGTGTTTTGAATGTTTTACAAAAGATTCTAAATATAAAGCTTGACATGAAAAAACTTGACAAGAAAGTAAAGGACATGGAGCATTTCATCAAAAAGATAGAAGCGCTCCAGAAAAGAGCTCTCATGGAAATAACAAAGAGCGGAGATCACAAAACAACAAAGTCCGATGAACAAAGATATATAGGGTGATATTAATGGGAAGACACTACACAAGGTATGAAAAGGCGAGAATTATATCAGCACGAGCACTACAAATAGCACAGGGTGCACCTGTTTTGATAAAAATTGCAAAGAATCTTGTAGATCCAAAGGAAATAGCAAAAATGGAATGGACTTCAGGAGTCATACCAATTGAGATAAAAAGAATTGATAACTGATAACGTAATCTTTTTTTAACATCAGGACAAAGAAATAGTATGATTAAAGATGCCAGTATATATTCTGTCAAAAATTCAAAGGGAGTTCACGCTCTAAAAGTTAAGATAAAGACCACAGAAGGATTTTATTTTGCTTCAGTTCCCTGCGGTACATCAAAAGGTAAAAACGAGGCACTTGACATATCAATGAAAAAAGCAATGGAAGTGTTTCCGAAAGTAAAAGCAAACCTTATTGGCCTTGACGAAACAGACTGGATAACTGCAGATCAAATATTGGAGCAGATAGACCCGACAAAAAACTGGAAAAACATAGGCATAAGCATTGCACTTGGAGTTTCTATTGCGGTTGCAAAGGCATCAACTCAGGGCGAACTTTGGAGAATGAGAGGTGTAAAAAGT
>DAOWAL010000132.1 GCA_030634615.1 Candidatus Aenigmatarchaeota archaeon
ATAGAAAGCGAATACAATGTCAAAAGCGAGTATCAAACAAAGAGCGAATATCAGTCTGGAAGTGAGTACAAGTAGTTATTTCTTAAATGGTTTTGACATCTTCCATAAAACTTCGAAATAATTTTTGAATGAACGAGCAACATCTTTGTTTAATATTTCAATGGCCATTGGATTTTCACTGATGGGTATTCCCATTACAGCCACATCCTTATAACCAAATATCCATGCAGGGGCCTTGATATCTATTGGCATATATCTCGCTTCGCACCCCCTGTAGCTGTTCCTGTTTTTCAGAACCTCTGGCCCAGTATCCCTGTTAAATAGCAATCTGCATTTTATGCCTGCTCTCATTCGTCTTTCATGGTCCCTTTCATAGTATTCAAGTTGTTTTCCTGTTTGTGAAGCCGTGATACCAAGATAATAGTATTCCTCGCCGCTTTTCAAAGCATCATAGGTTTTTTCATGTACACTGATTATTCCTTCAAAACCTTTATGTGTCATCACGTCATGTCCCCATAGGAGATTGAAATACTTTCTAAAAGAATCCGCTACTTCCTTGTTTTCTATGACAAACGCCATCGGCTTTTCTCCCCATAAAATGATTGCTGTTTTGTCGCCAAATATCTCCACTTCAGACGGAGTTACGTAAGACTCTGGGAGGACTTTCACTTTTGTCAATTTTATTTTTTTGTAATGTTCTATCAGACCCGTTCCCTCTGAAAATATTATTTTCATTTGAATCCCTTTTCTGATTCTCCTCGGTTCGAAATTATTACTTAAATGATCTTCGAGTGGTATAGGATTTCCCGCCCCGAAAATAAGATACTCATCACCTTTTTTGAGTGTTTTCAAAACATCTTCTAGTACGTTTTTCACACCTTTAGCACCTTCGTATACATGGGCTTCCTGTTTTATCTTTGCTATGTCTTTTTTCATTTTCAACATAGGAAGAATCCTCTTAAAATTCTCCTCTCTTTCTTTCATTACATCTAAAAACTTCTCGGGATCAGTTGCTTCAAAATATCTAATTCCCTTCTTAATTACATAATTTATTGTGCCTGTTTCTATCATCCTTCTTATTATTTCATATGTAGTGCTTCTATGAAGGTTCGTCTTCTTGACAATAACACCCGCTGTAGTAGATCCTGTTTCCAACAGCGTCAAATAAACCTTTGCCTCGTTATCTGTGAGACCCATACTTTCTAATATTTCTCTTTCAACAGCTTCCATAATTATCATTTAACGTGAAATCTTTTAAGTTGTAGTCCAATTCCGGACTACACTATTTTATATATCCTCGAATCAATTGACTATCAAGGAGTGATAAATTATGGATGTAAGCCCACCACAAGAAACAACGCAGGATATCCTGCAAAAAAATCTAAAACCGGAAACAGTGATAGAATATAAAATGTCAGAAAAAGAGGCGAGTAAAGGCAAAAACGCAGTTAAGGATGCCTTGCTCAAGTTTAACGGTGCTAGTATTGATATATCCGGGGGACTAGAACCTGGAAATGGTTTAAAATATGATGCCCAGTTAGCCGGTGGTTTGAGTGTTGGAAAAGTTTTAGATCTTGAAACTTGGAATGAATCAGGCGTTTTCGGAAAACTTTTCAGTGAAACACAAGCTCATCTTGCACCGAATTTACCCGTTCATCCAGTTGGAGAAATCGATATTTCTGTAGGGGATAAACCTGTATTTAGGGGAGGAGTATCCACAAAATGGATAAAAATGCCGATTAAAGGATTGGAATTGAAAACAGAATTTTATCCTTTATCCAACGTAAAAGATGAAAATGGAAATACTGAAAAGTATTTGTGGGTAAAGGCGAAATGTGATCTTCGAAATGGGTGGTCAGCTTTCGGAATGACAAAGCAATTTACAAGTAAAACAAAACACGGTAGAAACCAAGTGTATGGTGTTTCTGTTAGTAAAGACCTAAAGAATGGTTGGTATCTAAAGGGAAGTTACTGGAGAACACCTGATAAAAGACAAAGATATCAGATGGGATTTGGTAAAAAATTCTAGTTTTTAATTTCAACCAATTTATTAATTTTGAATTTAATCTTTTCCTATGGATTTCAGCGACGATATTTTTATGGCCACTGTTGGCCCAGAAGCTGGTTTTGAATTAGGTGATTTCGCCAAAAGGAAAAAAGGGAACGTATCAAAAACATGGTACTACAAGGGTGATGGTGGAAACATAGATGCTAGTGTAAAGATATTCAATGGAAGTGTTTTTGCAGCATCTGTTGACAGAAGAATCTATAAGATAAATCCAAATACAGGCAAAAAGATTTGGGAATTTATTGCCGGTGGGATATTTGCAACAGGTGCACCCGAAATTTATAATTCAAAATTTTTTGTGGGAAACTGCGATCATAACTTCTACTGCCTAGATGAAAAAACAGGAAAGGAAATCTGGAGATTTAGAGCGGGTGATGTATTGTACGCTTCACCATTGATTACCAATGGAATGGTTATTTTCACATCAAAAGATTTCTTTGTTTACGCACTCGATACCGAAACCGGTGTTTTGAAATGGACTTTCAGAACAGGTGGTGCTACATCATTTACACCTGTAACAGATGGAGAAAACATATTCTTAGGTTCTGACGATGGTTATTTTTACTGTCTAGATTACAACGGAAGAGAGAAATGGAGATTCAAAACAGACGGAAACATATTCACAAAAGACGAAGTTCCAATATGTAATGATGTAATATATTTCGGTTCTGATGACGGAAACATATACGGTCTTGATACAAAAACTGGTAAAGAAGTTTGGAGGTTTAAGACCGGTGGTGTCATAAACAGGCCTCCTATGTTATCTGAAAACAAAATGTACATTTTATCGCACGATGAATATTTTTACTGTATTGACATAGAAACAAGAAAGGAAGACTGGAGATTCAAAACCTCATCCAGTGAAGGGGGAACAAAAGCAATTA
>DAOWAL010000107.1 GCA_030634615.1 Candidatus Aenigmatarchaeota archaeon
CATTCTTCAAAGAATAAAAGAAACAAATTCTCCCATTTGTATCGCAAGCGAGTTGAATAATGTAATTATATAAAAAGAGGTGAAAGAAATGAAAGAAATTCAAGAACAACTTATTGCCGGTTTTCCCGGTAGCTTTGATCCATTTCACGATGGGCACTTATCAGCCGTAATCTCTTTTCTTGAGATTCATTCAAAAGCAATATTGTATATTGTGATCGGAGTTAATGAAGAAAAAGAAGATAAAAGCACTTTTTCAACAGAAGAAAAAGTATTTTTAATTGAACGAACAATACCTGTTGAATATAAAGACAGAGTGAAGGTAATTCCGTATTCAGGAATCATTGCAAATTTGTTTTATGAACAGAATATCAATATGTTTGTGAAAGGAGCACGGGACTCAGAAGACTTTAAGTCTGAGAGATGGATAGCTGAAGTGAATTCTAAACTTTCTGGTAGTCTGACAACTCTTATTATTCCACAGACCGATCCAGCATTACTAAAAGTTTCTTCAAGCAATTTAAAGAGCTTTATCGATTTAGGTATTGATGCTAAAGATTTTGCTCCAGCATTAACAAGAGAGGCTCTTCAGATAAGGATGAAGAATCAGCTGATAATTGGGGTTACTGGAGGAATCGCTTCTGGTAAAACAACGTTCGCTGAAGATATCCAAGGGCTCTCAGAAGAAAATGGTGGAACTGAAGATATGTCAATATATCATATCAGTCTTGATGAATTGGGAAAAGTTGTTTATAGCAATGATCCCACTCCAAGATTTTTGGCTATTAGAAAACAGATTAACAGAGAATTTGGAGGTAAACTTTTAAGAGAGAATACGAGTATTGATACGCATAAATTGGGAAACATTGCTTTTTCCTCAAAGAGAAAGCTTGATAAGCTGGTAGGAATAGTGTTGGATCCGATTCTTCATCTTCTCAGAAAAAGGCTGGATGAACTTGGTAAAGGAATCTTTCTGATTGAAGGAGCTAACCTTATTGAAGGTGAGATGACTCATCTTGTTAATGAGAACATTGTTCTTGTTCAAGTTGATAAAGAGATCCAGAAAAAACGAATGGCAAAAAGAGGTCTTAACAAGAAACAAATAGAAAGAAGATTTGAATTTCAGTTTGGTAACAAGGAGAGAACTGAAGAGATTATCGCAAGGCAGCGAGAAGAGTTTGACCGTCTGTTTATCAAAATTGACGGATCGAAAGAAACGAATACAGGAGAAGTTTATGAAAAACTTCAAAAGGAATATAAAAGGAGGTTTAAAATTATAAGAGAGAATAAATAATTAATTGAACGAAAATATCCGCTAGAAGCATCTAGCGGATTTATTTTATTTTTTGTAAAAAAAATATCGTAAAGATACTAATAATTGAATTTGGCTATAAATGTTGACATTCTTAAAGATTTTGTTAGTATTAAAGTACTTTTAAGATCAGGAGGGATTGCTTATATCAGAAGCAAGAATAAATGAATTAAAAAATGAATTAAGATCAATTTCTGCGCGAATGGAAGAAGGAGGAGATGCTGCAACAGAGGCATTTTGCGATTTAAAGAAGATCGTTGGAGATTTTGAACTTCTTGAAATGTCTAAAAAAATGAAAGATGAGCAAGAAATGTTTGCAGTGTTTTGTTTTCTAAGAGACTATATGCGTAACTTAGAATCAAACTTCGGTCCAGAAAGTCCTGGATTTCCATGTAAAGATGGTTTTGGTGTCTTTTACAATATATTAAAAGATATTGGAAGATTCATTGAAGGTTTTATAGTCTCTAGCGAAAAAGATGAAACAACAGAAACATTAGTTCGTTTCTATGTCAATTATGCTTCTTTGTTAGATATTACAAATGAAGCAATTGAAAGAGAGTCTGATCAGGATTTCATTAATATATAAAATGGCAGGAATATTCAATATTATCTGTCCTCTTTTTTTATTTATAAATAATATCTGTAATATTTAAACAAACCAACTATAACGTTTTTCTCATGGCCGTGAGAAAAGTTATACTCTCAGTTTTTAGGTAAAAATCATTTATCAACTCATCATCAACTTGTAATATAGGATTGTATATAATTTAATGGGTAAAACCCGAAATCAGGTTTTAGAACTTTTAACAGAAGAAATAAAAGCGTAGTGTGTTTTGCAACGGCCGTTGCAAAATACACTACGCTTTTGATATTTAGGGTTGTTTGTAAAAAAGTTCTAATTTTATAAAAAAAATTCCGAACCTTTGTGGGATTCGGAAGAAAATTCGTTATATTTGTCTTTATGACACTTTTGCTTTTTTTAAAGCAGAAACGGTGTCATTTTCTATTCATTCACGGCGTCTTATATATGCAATCGCAAGCAGTCCAGCAATGACAAAGACTGCTTTGAAACCAGGTGTTTCATCTGTTGTCGTATCATCTGTACTATCTGGAGTTTCTTCTGGCGGTTGGACAATTTCGGCATTGATCACACGCTCAATTGTTTTATTGTCCACGAATGATCCGCAGATCTGAACATTTTCTCCGACAGTGTATCTTGCGAGGAATACCTCTTCTGCGTTTTCATGGCAGACGTTGCACTTCTTGGGTTCGTTAGTCGCCGTGTGGCCATACCACTCTCCGAAAACGGTATGAATTTCGTCTCTTCGATACTCAGTCTCAATATGACTTTCGTCTTGATACTTAGTCTCCATTTTGAAGAAGGTCGTTATCTGTCCTTCTTCATCTTTCGCAAGGAAAAACGTATCTGGAGTTACTGTCATCCCTTTTCGATCTTTGAGATGACAATTCTGGCAATTTAACACCCAACTTGAATGACAAGTTATACAACTCAAGTTATCTCCGTGTATTTCGTGTGAATAAGATTCAGACGAGTACTGTGTTACCTCTATCTCATTCACAGTTTTTTCGGGATTGTTGTGGCAGTCTCCGCATTCTACTGAGATTGCTTCGAGTTGTTTGTCATATTTTACACCAGTTCCGTGCATGTCCTCTGGCTCATGACAGTCAGTGCAAATCATTCCGGCCTCGTAGTGAATGTCTGCACTCGGACCTTTACTCTTATGCATAGGCATCTCACCCATAAAAGTGGATGTCTGTTTTTTCCCATGACACGGATCACAGGTATCAATACTTATGTTTATCTGATTGCCTTGGTGTTTATGCCCGTACGTAGCCGAGTATCCTATATGACACGTTGTGCATGTTGTAACGTGGCATTTAGCACAATTGAATTCTTCGTAATATTCATCCATGTCAATGCCGAAATATCCGGCAGCACCATCTTGATATCCATCGTACATTCCTGACGCCGTATAGTGCAGGGATGTTTCGAAGTTATCGACAATCTCTTGGTGGCAGCCTGTACAACCACCAACACTGTCTGCTATACAAGGGGATCCAAGTCCTATCATAAATAGAACTACAAGACTTGCCCATATCGCTATTCTTTTCATTTTGTGTTCCTCCTGTTCACCTAGCTTTATCCATAGCTTCATTCATATCTAAGGTGATTTTTGCTAAATATTTGTTTTGGATAATATCAAACAAAAGTCACCTTAGATAAATTTTGTAATAAAGAACAATTTTATTTTAATATCTTTAAGTCATGATAATAAAACAAAAATTCGTATTTTATAATCCAAAAGTAACATATAATAAAAATCAAAAATTGTCAAGTTTTTCAATTGTTTTTTAATTGTTTTTCAATTGTGATAAAGGGTTTATTAAAAATGACTTTGTTCTGCTTTATTTTCTACTAGCAGTTGTAATAGCAATATTTTTACACGAAGAAGTTTATAAAAAAAATTCCGAACCTTTGCGGGATTCGGAAGAAAATTCGTTATGTTTGTCTTTAATATGACACTTTTGCTTTTTCAAAAGCAGAAATAATGTCATTTTCTAATGGTATGATGTCATTGACAACTGCGTATCTTATGTAGCTGTCATCTCCATCAAAAGGTACACCTACAATACCTAATCTGATCATTCGGTCATTAAACTCTTCTGCTCTTGTGATAGTTTTCCCAAAAGCCATCTTAGGAACTTTCCATAAAGTGAAAAA
>DAOWAL010000002.1 GCA_030634615.1 Candidatus Aenigmatarchaeota archaeon
AGTCCTGCTACTGTTTCGTAAACATCCCGTCTTTTCTGCCTTAGATTTTCGATATCCTCTTTGATAGCTCTGTTTTTCTTTTCGTAATCAAAACCATCTTTTCTTTCAACACCCTTGTTCAGTTCGCCGAGTTTTGTTTCGAGTTCTTCTATTTCAATCCTGAGAATTCCGCTTTCTTCTTCAAGCTTTGTTATCGTATCCCTATATTTCTTTGTTTCAGGTGCGGTCTTTTTCCTGTAATGACCACCCATGACAGCACCGGATGTTTCAAAAATATCACCGTCAAGTGTTACCATTCTTATTCTGTTTTTCTCGGCAATATTCTTTGCTTTGTCTATGTCATTTACACAAGCTGTTCTTCCAAAAACATAATCAACAACACTTGAAAACTGTCTTTCATGGTGCATTAATTCTGAAAGCCAACCAAGAGTACCGTCAGGTAATTCTCTTTTGGGTATTGAATTTATTTTATCAAGCGGAAGGAATCTTGCCCTTCCAATTCTGTTTTCTTTAAGATATCTCACACATTGTATTGCGATGTTAAGATTTTCAACGACAATATCGTTCATGTGATTTCCGCCGGCAACTTCTGCTGCTATTCTGTACTGTTCCGGAATCGATACAAGATCTTTAAGTGTCCCGTGTACACCCTGCATATCTAAAATGGGCTTCATGTCAGGATTGAATTGTCTGTTAAATGTTGTGAGATTTTTAATCATGTCACCGAGTCGCGAAATTTCTCTGTCATTAGAAAGTATCATGTTTTCCTTGCTTTCCAAAGATGATTCAACCTTTGAAATCTTTTTCATTATTTCTACTTGATCTTGCTGCATTACCTCTTTCATCAGGTCGTCAAGTTCTTTGTCTTTTGCATTCATTTGTACATCTATCTTGTCTATCTCTTTTTGTATCTTCGAAACTTCTTCTTCTGTTTCTCCGATGTCTTTATCAAGTGTACCAATCTTCTTTTCAGAAACCGTGAATTCTTTCCATATGATAGTGGACTTGACAAGCTCCAGTTCCATATTGAGTTTTTGATATTCCATCGCAGCATCTCTTTCTGCTTTGAGTTTATCAATAATTTCCTCTTTTTGTTCGAGTATGATTTCAGCTTCTTTTACCTTTTCCTCGACTTTGGAAAGTTGCCTTAATGCATTTTCCTTTTTTTCGTCATATTCCTTTATTCCGGAGATTTCATCGAGTATTGCCCTTCTTTCAATAGGGTTCATGTCGACTATTTTTGAAACATCACCTTGTTTGATTATGTTATGGCCACCAGGGTTCATTCTTGCCTGCATGAATATGTCAAGCATTTGTTGTCTTGTTGTCATCTTTCCGTTTAATCTGTAAGAAGAAACACCTTCTTTGTTCAGCCTCCTCATAACAGTTACATCTGTTTCCGTCATTGGAAGTATTTTTTGATTGTTTGAAAATAGAAGATTTACTTTAGCATAATCCGAAGCGTTCTTTCCGGCACTTCCATGGAAAACTAAATCGCCTGCCTTCTTCGCACGCAAATGCTTTGACGAACCCTTACCAAGAACAAATGCTATTGAATCTCCTATATTACTCTTACCGCAACCATTTGGTCCTGTTACAACTGCAAAATTTGAGGGGAAAGTCATGGCTGTGGGTCTTTTGAAAGACTTAAAACCATGCAATACAATTTTTTCCAATCTCACCATAGAACAACAACCCAATTGTTATAATACTATGTATAACAGAAAACCTATTTATTTCTGAACCGAAAAAATGGCAACAAAGGACTGAAACGTATTTAAAATTTCATACTTAAATTACAATTCAAGTGATATTATGTCAGGATTTCAGGGCAGGTATGCCGATAGTGATACGAAACATGAATATATTAAAAAACCTAAAGAAGGTATACCTGCATTTGGTGGGTTACCGTGTTGCTCTGGAATTTACAACGATGCTAAACCTATAATCGGCGCTCAACAAACACATCAGGAAAAACAGAAGAAAACTTCTCTGAAAAAATTACCAACTTAACAATGAACCGAAAGATGTGTAATATTTTTATTCCCGGAAGATAACAGAACGTTATGAAAGCGCTTCTCGATACCAACTTCTTAATGATACCCGGAGATTTCAAAGTGGACATTTTGTCAGAACTCTTGAACTTAGGGTATACTGAAGTATATACTATAGATCTTGTTGTAGCAGAACTCAACAAACTCTCAACACTTGGCGGGAAGAAAGCAAGGAATGCAAGAATCGGCCTTGAATTCATACATCAGGGCGGAATAGTTGTTCTAAAAGCAAAGGCAGATTATGCAGATGATGAAATAGTCGATCTTGCAAAAACAAAAAAATATGTTGCATGTACTCAAGATAAAGGTCTTATAAACAGGCTCAAAAGAGGTGGATTGATATACATAACACTCCATCAAAAAAAGTACCTTGTCGAATCCGGAAGAACATGGGATATCTAATTTTCAAAAACTATATTAACTACAAACCTGAAAATGGTTATATGAAATACGATCTCGTGATTTTCGATCTTGACGGTACAATAATAGATGGTGTGGAGTACATTTGGAAAACCATACACGAATTCTTAGGAATTGAGGATCATCCAAAGAGGATAGAACACCGTGACAAATTTATGACTAAAGAAATATCGTATTATGACTGGGCAAAAAAAGATCTGGACCTAATGGTAGAGTACGGTGCTGACAGAGCAAAAATTCTGGAATCACTAAAAGCTGCAACTGTTATGAATGGTGCTCATGAAACACTCAAAGAATTAAAAAAACGTGGTTACAAACTTGCCATAATATCAGGCAGTATGAACGTGTTACTTGAGGAATTACTTCCAGAATACAAGGAAGTTTTCGATTATGTTTTCATAAACAAAATCTTCTTTGACGAAAACGGAAAAATCAAGGACGTTGAGGCAACACCATTTGACATGGAACACAAAAAAACTGGTCTACTGAAAATATGTAAAATTGAAGGAATAAAACCTGATAGCGTTGCGTTTGTCGGTGACCATAAAAACGATTTGGAAATAGCAAAAATAGCTGGTTTTACAATATCGTTTAATTCCAAGTCAGAAGAACTCAACAAAATAGCCGATGTTGTTATAGAGAAGAAAGACCTGACAGAAATTCTCAAATATCTCTAATGGTCTGTACAAATAATACTTATAAATCAATTCTATAATTATTCTTATTTAAGCTATAAAGGGTGGTTTGATGATTGAGTATCTTCCGTGGGTATCAGGCGGGCTTGCACTAATTTTTGCATTAGTGACCGCGCTGACAATAAGGAAAAACAGTGCAGGAAACAAAGAAATGAAACATATAAGCTCTCTTATACACAAGGGCGCTTTGACGTATCTTAACAAGCAATACAAATACATTACGGTTTTTGTAATTGCTGTTGCAGCAATCTTATATTTTGTGATTAACCAGTCGACTGCTTATGCATTCATTGGTGGAGCATTCTTCTCTGCTTTGACCGGAAATCTTGGAATGAGAGTTGCAACATCGGCTAATGCCAGGACAGCAGAGGCAGCCAAAAAATCTATTAATGATGGTCTCAGAATAGCATTCTCTTCCGGAACAGTTATGGGAATGAGTGTTGTTGGTCTTGGTCTACTGGGTGTTTCACTCATGTACATGATCTTCCAGAGTCCGACTATATTGTTCGGCTTTGGTTTTGGAGCTTCTTCTATTGCTCTTTTTGCAAGAGTTGGTGGCGGTATCTACACAAAAGCTGCAGATGTCGGTGCTGATCTCGTAGGAAAAGTTGAGAAGGGAATCCCTGAAGATGACCCAAGAAACCCGGCAGTCATTGCGGATAACGTTGGTGACAACGTTGGTGATGTTGCTGGTATGGGAGCTGACTTATTTGAAAGCTATGTTGATTCTATAATAGCGACAATGGCTATTGGAATTGTACTTTCAACATTCTCAAACCTTGTAGTTCTTCCAATGATGATCGCAGGTCTTGGAATACTTGTTTCCCTGGTCGGAACATTCTTTGTAAGAACAAAAGAAGGAAAGAGTCCACACGGTGCCCTGAGTAAGGGAATATACATATCATCAGGACTGATGTTTGTGCTATCGTATTTTCTCATAACATTCGTTTCAGGACCAGGCGCTATCAACATTTGGTATGCGACAGTTTCAGGTCTTGTATCTGGACTTGTCATAGGTCTTGCAACAGAATACTACACATCTGATTCGAAGGGACCAGTTAAGTCAATCGCAGAAGCATCCCAAACCGGTGCTGCAACAAACATCATTGCGGGACTTGCAACCGGTATGAAATCAACAGTAATTCCTGTTTTAGCAGTTGGTGCTGCTATGATGATATCATATCAGTTTGCAGGACTTTACGGTATAGCAATAGCAGCAGTTGGTATGCTTTCAACACTTGGAATAACATTAGCATCCGATACATACGGACCAGTTGCTGACAATGCAGCAGGTATTGCTGAAATGGCGGGTCTTGGAAAAGAAATCCGTGAAAGGTGTGAAGCACTTGATGCAGTTGGTAACACAACAGCAGCAATAGGAAAGGGCTTTGCAATAGGTTCAGCTGCTCTTTCGGCACTTGCATTATTTGCGGTGTATGGAACAACAGTAGGACTTACTACAATTTCACTACTTGAACCAGCAGTTGTAACAGGTCTTTTCATAGGAGCACTTTTACCGTTCCTTTTCTCGGCCTTTACAATGAATGCTGTTGGAAAAGCTGCAATGAAAATAGTGGTCGAAGTCCGAAGGCAGTTCAAGGAAATAAAGGGCATAATGTCCGGAAAAGGAAAACCAGATTACGAGAGTTGTATTGCAATATCAACACAGTCAGCTCTTCATGAAATGATTGTACCGAGTTTAATTGCAATACTTGCTCCCATCGTGGTTGGATTAGTCCTTGGTGCTGAAGCACTAGGAGGCATGCTTGGTGGTGCAATTTCCACTGGTTTTCTCATGGCTCTTTTCCTTTCAAACTCCGGAGGAGCTTGGGATAACGCCAAGAAATACATAGAAAGAGGTAACCTAGGAGGCAAAGGAAGCGATGCGCATAAAGCGGCAGTCGTAGGTGATACTGTGGGAGACGGTTGTAAGGATACCAGCGGTCCGTCGCTAAATATTTTGATTAAACTGATGTCGATAGTTGCTTTGGTATTTGCACCATTATTTTTGTGAGTTTTTGTTTTTTAGCAACTCACTTCTTATTTCTTCTTTTATTCTATTCCAACCAGTTTCGACTCCGTCCCAAAGTTTGTCTTTGTTTTTCAATATGAATTTCATTTTTCTGGTTTTTTCACTGTGCTTGCTTAAAGGTAATATTATATTTACCAGAGATAATACATCGTTCTTTCTGTATAAAGTGAGATTATACATATCATTACGTAAAGCTCCATATATACCTTTAGTGCCCTTCTCACGGTCCAAGTATAGTTGAGTAGTATAATTTTCAAAAAATAATCTTTCTCTTATTTGTTGAAGAATTTTTTTATCGCACGTTTTTATTTTGAAAATGAATCTTACATGCTTTTCGTGACTTTTCATCACGTTCCATGTCCCTTCGCAATCCATATACGCGCTTAGGAAATTGTAAAAATAATCATCATTTTCCATGACCCATACGGGGATTTTTTCAGGTTTCTCTAAAAGAAAATCAAACGATGGATGTAAATCCGCATAGATAAACCATTCATCATCCCTTGCTTTGTTTTTTGACAAATATATACAAGTTTCTCCGTATTTCTCAAAAGCTCTTCTCAGAAGTTCAATTTGGGCGGAATGTGTTGTTGTGGTTTGAAATCTAATAGATTTTCTGGCCCATTTAGCGTAGAAGTCTCCTGCTCTCATCCCCAGAAAATACGCTTTTTCTTCTAAATTACCCGAAAATTCGTGCTTGAACTTCTTAGTCAGCGCTTCCGAAACGGTTTTAGTTTTTAGTCCATATTTTATCATTTTCTTCCTAACTGTTCTACCGTGTTTGATTCCGAACTTCTTCGCAATTTGATTTGACGTAAGATTCTTATCCCAGTAAAGTTTTTTTAGAACACTCTTCGGTATGTGAATATAATTTTGATTCGCTGGTCTTCTTTTTATACCGAATTTCCTCATCCAATACAATATGTTCGTATTATTACAATCAAATTTTTTGGCAATTCCCTCCATTGACATTTTTTGTTTGACATAGAGATCTTCTAAAGTTTCTCTATCCATTTCGAGTCCTTTCTTAAATTCTTTCCTTCTCTCTATCTCGAAGTTCAGAAGCCAGTAATGGACTTTTGTCGGACTGCATCCTAATTTATCCGCAATTTTATTCATAGAAAGTCCTTCTTTCCAATATAAATTATATAATTGCTGTCTATCGATTTTCGGTTCTGTTTTCATATTAAATATTTAGATTTGATCCCTTATAAATGAAAGATACATAAGGACTAAAATTAAACATGTTAATGAGCATTGTTGCACTTGTATTCGCACCACTATTCATATAATAAAAGAAGGCAATTGCCTTCTTCCTTTCTTTTTCTAATCTTTTTATTTTCCTACTCTTAATACTATCTTATGCTCGTAAACGGAAAACACTACAGAACTGTGTGGTTTGAAAAGGACAAAATAAAAATGATAAACCAGTTAGTCCTTCCACATAAGTTTGAAATAACAGAACTGAAAAACGTGAGCGATGTCGCTCTTGCGATAACCAGCATGGTTGTGAGGGGAGCTCCTGCAATTGGTGCAACTGGTGCTTATGGAATGGTACTTGCAATTCTTAAGGGAGACAATCCTGAAAAAGCTGCAGAAGTACTTCGTGGAACAAGACCAACAGCTCAGGACCTATTCCATGGAATAGATTATGTTTTAGAATCAGTGAAAAACACAGATGATTCTCAATTAAAGCATGCTGCATTAAAGGCAGCTGAAGATTATGCCAACTGGTCGGTCGAGGCGTGCAAATCAATCGGTGAACACGGTTCTCAGGTCATAAAGGATGGTAACATAATAGCTACTCATTGCAATGCAGGATGGCTTGCAACAGTTGACTGGGGGACAGCACTTTCTCCTATATATGCTGCAAAAAGACAGGATAAAAAAATAGAAGTTTATGTTGACGAAACAAGACCAAGACTCCAGGGAGCAAATCTAACTTCGTGGGAACTTCTCAATGAGGGCATTCCTCACTATATTATAACAGATAATGCAACTGGCTATTACATGAGCAAAAGGGAAATAGACTTAATGATAGTCGGTGCAGACAGGGTTGCAAGAAATGGCGACTTTGCAAACAAGATAGGAACATATGAAAAAGCAGTGGTTGCAAAGGAAAACGGAATTCCGTTCTATGTTGCCATACCAAGTACAACAATTGATGTTTTGACAGAAAACGGAAGCAAAATACCAATAGAAGAAAGAGATGAAAATGAAGTGCATTTCATAGGAAAGGAACGAATAACTCCACGAGGAGCAAGAGCAAAAAATCCTGCTTTTGATGTCACGCCTGCAAAGTTCGTTACAGGAATAATAACAGAAAGAGGAATTTTTAGACCAGAAGAACTCTCAAAAGTTTTTTCTAAAAAATAATTTTTATCCGAAAACATCATTTAAAAAACTAACTAATAGACAATTTGTATGAAAAACTACATAAATAATCACTACGTTAGAACTGGAAACTGTACCACGCATCATGTACTAGGCATAATACGGCCAAGCAATATTAATGCTTTAATCGAATTGGAACTTCTTGAAAAGCATGCATTGAAATCAGAAATGAGACCTGATGAACTTTCATCCAAAATCGGAGAAATTTTTTACGAGAACCTTCGATAAACAGCTAAATCTTTTTATCTGAAGTAAGGTCCACCGAGTATCCTTTTGTCGACAGCGTATGTTATACCATTTTTTCCGTTTGATTCGAAAATTACGTAATTGACTTTTACAAACCCCTTTGATGGGTCATGGTCTACTACGTCTTTACCTATTTTATCATTAGGGTTCCATGGTACTGTGTCTGAGCCGTGTTTTGAACAGACTACAGGAAGCATAAGAAGACCGTCAGTTTCTTTGAGTTGTCCGAGTAACTGTGCAAGATGTTTTTCGTTTCTTGCCGCAACTGTTGTTGTTATTCTGTTATACGGCGACATTTTTTCATAACCCAAGTCTTTGCTTGCCGGAATTATTTTTACTTTGTCACCCATTCCAAGTTTTTTTACATTTCGTTCAGCTATTTCCAGAATTCGTGGTCTGATTTCTGTGCTGTATACCGCAGAGTTATTCGCTAAATCTGCCAATAGACATGTATAATAACCACTACCTGCTTCAATCTCAAGATTTTCTTGACCGTTTGAAAGATCTAAGTTAAGAAGATTTGTAAAAAGTATATTTGATGCTGGAACAGTTTGCCCGTCTGCAAAAACAGTGCCTTTAAAATCATATTTGCCGGGAACATCCCCTGTGAATAATGCCCTATCAAATGTTTCAAGTGCTTGGAAGTATTTTTCAGGTATATTATGAGTATCAACTGCTTTTCTAATGGAATCTACCATTGCTTTGTTACTTAAAAACCCTTCTTGTCCACGTATTTTTTCAAGTGACTCGATAACATCTTGATTGGGAAAATCTGTTTCTCTGAAGTTGTATTTTTTAATACATTCCATGTTAAAAACATGTTTTTTTGATTTAAATAGTCACTATTGTATAGTAAATGTGATATTCATGTAATCTTTTTATTTCTCGACTATTCTCTTTTCTACCACTTCGTCTATGATATTACTCATTGACTTACCAGTTTCTCTGGATTCATTTTTAAGTGCGTTGAAAGTGGAGCGACGGATGGTGAAAGAGCGTCTCATCTTCTCAAGAGGCATATTCCCTGTTCTATCAAATTCTTCAAGCATTCTTGCGTATTTCTCGTTTTCCTTCATTATTCTTTCAATTTCCTGTAACCGCATATCTTATCAACCTCTCTATCCTTCCTACATCTGTTATGTTTTCCATGGCTATCTTGGTTATTTCCAAGACCAAACTTTCGTTTACCTTTTTTCCTGTTTTGATTTTACTATTTTCCAGTATAGCAAGTGCCGACATGAGGGCTGTTCTCTTATTACCGTCTGTGAAAGGGTGACCAACTAAAATTGCCCTCCATAAATATGCTATTTTCCTGAAAACCGCCTTTCCTCTTCCCAGAGAAAGGGCAGTTTCTATTTCAGCATCTGTCCTGAGACTCCCGCCATACTTATCATTTATCCACTTTATCTGGTCTTTGGATATTATATATTCCGAATTCATATATATCTTTTCGTAATATTACTTATAAAGTTATCGTTTGTTCGTTATCTGTACAAACCTTTTTATTTCTCGACTATTCTCTTTTATTATATCATTATTACAGAATGATTTTGAGGTGATTTCATGGATTGGGGTAAAAGTAACAGAATGAACAGGATTATAAGACCAAAAACAGGTCGAACATTAATGCTTGCAGTGGATCATGGATATTTTCTTGGTCCGACAACAGGGCTTGAAAAGCCGGGTGAAATGGTAAAACAACTTTTGCCATATGCTGATTGTCTAATGCCGACTCGCGGAGTACTAAGGAATTGTATTGATTCAAAAATAGATACACCTATTGTTCTTCGTGTATCAGGTGGAACAAGTATTCTTAATAAGAATCTTTTACACGAGGGCATCACAGTTTCAATAGAAGATGCAATAAGGCTTAATGTTGCTGGTGTTGCATTTTCAATAACAGTCGGGACAGACTGGGAAAGGGATACAATTCTTGGACTTTCTCAGTTAGTTGATGAAGCAGAAGAATTCGGAATACCCGTTGTTGTAGTAACAGCTGTTGGGAAGGGACTTGGTAAAGATGCAAGATATCTTTCCTTGGCATCCAGAATGGCAGCAGAACACGGAGCAAGTATTGTAAAAACATATTTCTGTGAAAACTTTGAAAAAGTAGTTGATACATGCCCGGTTCCAATCGTAATTGCAGGCGGTAAGAAAATGCCTGAACCAGATGCATTGAAAATGGCATACGACGCTTTACAGGCAGGAGCAGTTGGTGTTGACATGGGAAGAAACATTTTCCAGTCAAAGGATCCAGTTGCAATGATACAGGCTGTGCGGGAAATCATACACAAGGATGCAAATCCAAAAGAAGCTTATGAATTTTTCAAACAGAAATGTAAGGAGTGAATGAATGGGTTGTTTTGTAGTTCCTTTGGTAGCAACAATTGTAATAGGCCTAAGAAGAAAAACTTCACATAAGAAAAAAACTGTTGAAGGTTTTTGGCTTAGTATAATGATGGCAGGTGCTTCCATATTCGGACTTATCGATCACGCGTGGAATGGTGAACTTTTCATGCTAAGTTCCAATTTAGTAGCTGATATCTCACTTGGCTTTACAATAACCACAGGAGTGTTCATAGGTTGGTTATTCATAGTTCACAGAGAAAGATTGTCTGGTCACCTTCCGTTTATAGAAAGGAAAACTGGATTATACAAGTAAGTTGATTATATGCACGAATGGGCTTTAGCTGAATCGGTGATAATTTCAGTTTCCAGATTTGCAAAGAAAAAGAAAATGAAAAAAGTTAAAACAGCTGAAGTATCATTTGGTGAAATGCAGAACATAGATAAAAAAATATTCAACTTTGCAGTAAAAGAACTTACAAAAGAAATGTCTGTTTTTTCCAATTTTTCTATTAAGATGAAAACAGAAAAGACGAAAATGAAATGCCGCTCATGTAGTAAAGAGTGGCAATTTAGTTTTTCTAAAAGAATGAAAGAGAACGATCTTGAAGCAATCCACTTTGTTCCTGAGGTATCTCATGTATATGTTAAATGTCCTAAATGTGGTAGCAGGGATTTTAAAATTTTAAACGGAAGAGGAATTATGATAAAGTCGGTGATCGGAAAATGATTGATCCAAGAACCAGTATAATATCAAAGAGAATGAAGAAAGTAAAAAGAATAGTAGCTGTTGCTGGTGGTAAAGGCGGTGTTGGTAAAAGCTCGGTTGCATCAATGCTTTCCTTGGCACTTTCCAAAAAAGGTTATCGTGTCGGACTTTTTGATTTGGACTTTCACGGTCCGAGTACACATGTTATCCTTGGTGCCAAGAAAGACATGCCAGTAGAGGACATGGGTATAATCCCGCCTCTTGTAAGTGGAATAAAATTCATGAGTATAACACATTACATCGGGAATAATCCTTCACCGATAAGAGGTGAGGATCTTACAAATTCAATGATAGAATTACTTGCAATAACAAGATGGGAAGATTTAGATTATCTTATTTTGGATGTTCCGCCGGGACTTGGGGATACAACTCTTGACATAATAAGACTACTTCCAAAAACAAAATTTTTGATAGTTCACAACAATTCAAAGCTTGTTACAGAGACTGTGAAAAAACTTGTCAAAATGTTAAAAGAACACAAAGTTCCGATCATAGGTGGAATCGAAAATATGAGAGTATTGCGAGAAGAATCTTGCAGTGATTCTAAATTCCTTGGGTCTATAAGGTACGATAGATCATTTGAAAAAGCACTTGGTTGTGAGGAAAAACTTCTGAGAACATACTTCTTTAAAGACATAACTAATATAATTCCTAAAATTGAAAAGAGGGCGAAAAAATGAAAGTTGCGATGTATTACAAAAACTGCGATGTGAGAATTGAAGAATACCCAGTTCCAGAAATAGATGAAAATGAAATTATGATGAAAGTAATGGCTTCAGGAATATGCGGATCAGATGTAATGGAGTGGTACAGAATAAAAAAAGCTCCGCTTGTTTTAGGGCATGAAGTTTCCGGAACTGTTGAAAAGACTGGTAAAAATGTAAGAGGATTTAAGAAAGGTGAGAGAATTGTTGTTACCCATCACGTTGCTTGTGGAACGTGCCAGTGCTGTAAAGAAGGAAACGGTACTGTTTGCGATATGTTAAAAACAACAAAATTCTATCCGGGCGGATTCGCTGAATATTTGCGTGTTCCGAAAATAAACATATCAAAGGGAACATTAAAACTTCCTGACAACGTTTCATTTGAAGAGGGGACATTTGTTGAACCGCTTGGCTGTGTTGTGCGTGGTCAGAACAAAGCGGATGTTAGAAAAAATCACAGTGTTCTTGTCTTAGGCTCAGGGATTTCAGGGCTACTTCACATAAACCTTGCAAAGTCAAAAGGTTGTAAAGTATTTGCAACTGATATTTCAGAGTTCAGGTTAAAGATGGCAAAGAAGTTTGGGGCAGACATAACTTTCGATGCTCTCAAATACGATGTCGAAGAATTCAAAAAGAAAAACAATGGAAAACTTGCAGACAGGGTTATTGTCTCAACTGGTGCACCGTCTGCAATTGTACAGGCATTTAACTCAGTTGAAAAAGGAGGAACAATTCTTCTCTTTGCTCCAACAAGTCCAAACGCAGAAGTTCTAATTCCTGTAAACGATCTTTGGTCAAAATGTGCAACAGTAACAACTACATATGCTGCAGTTAAGGAAGATTTGGAAGAAGCGCTTGATCTCATATCAAAAAAGAAAGTCAACGTTAAAGACATGGTCACCCACAATTTAACTCTTGACTACATACAGAAAGGATTTAATCTTGTTCTCAGACCGGAAAATTCCATAAAGGTAATAATCGAGCCGCATAAATAGATTTTAAAAATTTGCAAATGATCATTTTGGGGGCATACAGAAAGATAAGTGTAGCCAAATTTTAATAAAACTTTATAAATGTGGTCACCTAAATTTAATTATGTTTGTAGAGAAAAGAAAGGTCGGTAAGAGGACAAAATATTATCTTGTTCACTCTTTCAGAGAAAACGGTGGAGTTAAAAAAATAAGACGCTTCTTGGGCTCAGACCTTTCAGACTCTGAACTTAATAAAATAAAAAAATCTGCTGAGAGTATAATTATTGAACAGATTAGAATATACAAGACCATAAGCGATCCATTAAAGACCGTTCTGGATAAAGAAGAAATTAATGAATTGCAAACACTCGAGTCAAAAGGCAAAATGCACATATTCCACCTTTCAGAAGATGAATGGAATAAATTTTCTGAGGACTTTACTTATGATACAAATGCAATAGAAGGTTCAACAGTTACGAAAAATGAAGTAAAAAATATACTTAGAAAAAACCATTGGCCTGAAGATAGAGCTAAATGGGAAGTATCAGAAACATATGGTGTTTCCGATGCCATAAAATACATAAGAAAAAGCAAAACTCATATATCACTTGAATTAATCAAAAAACTTCATTTCATAGTTTTTAAAAATTCTAAACAATTTGCAGGCAATTTCCGAAAAACTGGAGAAGAGGTTGTTGTTGCAAACAGTTCAGGTAGAATTTTACATAGAGGTGCACCATCACAAAAGGTGACATGTCTCATAAAAGAACTTGTTTCGTGGTACGAAAAGAACAATAATCGTTATCCTCCAATTACGCTTTCAGCTGTTGTTCATAATCAATTTGAAAACATACACCCTTTTCTTGATGGCAACGGACGAGTTGGTCGTCTACTTCTCAATAACATACTTATAAAACATTCTTTACCTCCTGTAAACATACATTTTTCAAACAGACAAATATATTATTCTACACTTAGGGAATATCAGAAAAACGGAAACATCCGCCCCACAATAGAACTCATATTAAACGAATATGGAAAGCTGAAGAAAAACAGGTGACCACATTTTAAATTATGTGGTCACCCAAATACGATTTCAATAACCTTGTTTAAACATAACGTTTTAAGCCCTCGTACCCATGTTATGTTATTCTTATGAAAACAAAAATTCTTTCAGGAGGAGCAGACAATAAGAAGGTACCTGAACACTTTCCGCACATGTCGGTGCGTCCCTTTCAGGCAGAAGCAATAGATGAAATAAATGCTGCGTGGGACACTGGATACAGGTTTGTGTTCTTAGAAGCACCTACTGGTTTTGGTAAAAGCGCAATAGCAATAACACTGGCAAGACAGCGACCAAAAGCATACTTACTTGTTTCCACAAAAACTCTTCAGGACCAATACGTGCGCGAGGATTCTTATCATACAATACATGTAATGGGAAGATCGAATTTTCCATGCGCTTTAGATGAAAACAGAACATGTGATTCTGCTCCCTGTATAGTTGGAAAGGAATGTCCACATAAACCAAAAAGACCATCAGAAGATTCTGTTCCAAAGGGTTCGATAAAACTTGCAGATGCTGAAAAAGATGAATTATGGATTGACGAAAATTCTAATGTTTGTGAATACTGGCAGCAAAAATGCGACGGGCTTAATCACAATTATCCTGTTATGAATTACAGTTATTTTCTTGGCGAAACAATGTACGCAAAAGATTTTGGCAAGCGTTCAGTTATGATATGCGATGAAGCCCATAACATAGAAGGCGAACTAATGCGTTTTGTTGAATTTACAATGTCAGACAAAGACCTAAAACTCATAAACAGCAAAATACCAAGCGACGACATGTCAATTGAAGAATGGATAGAAACAATAAGCGAATGGAATGCAAATCTTTCAATCGAATTCAAAACAACAGTTGAAAGGGCAAGGAAAGGAAAGGGTGATGATGTCACATTGAAAAAAATGAAAAAACTTGGTGAAAAAGTTGAAAAATGCAAATTCATTATTGACGAACTTTCCTCTGATTCTGAAAACTGGGTAATGGAATTTAGCAGAATAAATGGTATTAGGAGTGTAACATTCCGTCCAATATTTGTAAAGAGGTGGACAGATAAATTCTTTGGAAAAGCTGACAGATTCCTTTTGCAATCTGCAACAATACTTGATGCACAGGCAGTGGCAAAAAGTCTTGGACTTGCCGAAGATAGCTGCATATTTCTAAGAGCGTCCGGAGCATTTTCACCTGAAAAGCGTCCCATATATTATCAGCCTGTTGGTAAAATGACAAAAGCTGAAATTAAAGGAAATCTTCCAAAACTATTGTCTCATGTAAAAGATCTCATGGAAAAATACCCGAAGCAAAAAGGAGTCATTCATACACATACTTACAAAATACAGGAGTATTTGCTTGAGAACATCAAGTCTTCGAGAATAATAGCAAATCGTGCAGGGGACGGCATTAACAAAAATTCGATTATGAGAAAATTTATGTATTCAGACAAGCCGCTTGTTTTGATAACACCAAGTGCATACGAAGGTATGGATTTTCGTGATGACATGTGCAGATGGCAGGTAATATGTAAAATACCATATCCGAATCTCGGCAATAGACAGGTCAAGATGAGAATGGAACTTGACAATGGATGGTATCAGTGGAAGACAGTACTAAGGCTTGTTCAGACATATGGTAGATCAACAAGGTCAAAGGACGACTGGTCTGACACTTACATTTTAGATAAATCATTTGAAACACTTGTTCACTTCAATAGAAACATGTTCCCTGAATGGTTCAAAGAAGCCGTTGTCATGGAATAAAATAGTAATAATTTCTATACTATTTTTAAATCATGTTGTCATAATTCTTAACATGAATTTCAAAGCACTGCTCATTTCAATTTTCATGATAGCTATTGTTTTTAGTTCCGGCTGCGTATCTGATACTACAACCGGTGGTGCTACAGGCGGAGAAGTTCAGTGCCAGGAGAGCTGGGAATGTACAGACTGGACAGAATGTGTTGACGGAGCATCATCAAGAGTGTGCGCAGACTCTAACAGCTGCGGAACAACCGCGAACAAACCTGCGGGAACCAAGACATGTGAAATGCCGGCAGAGCCTGTTCCTGAAAAGCCTTCAATTGAGGTGGAGGCATTCATGGTATCTCATGGTACAACTGATATAAAGTTCCTTAAAGCGTACATACCTGTTTTTGAACTGCTTGGTGATTCTGTTGGCATGAGAATAAGATTTATGGATCGTGTAATGCATGGAGCAGATGAGATGAGGGATAACACGAGATTATACTCTGTGCAGGAAGAATATGGTGACAAACTCAGCAAATATCTAAGATGCTTTGCAAGATACGGCAACCAGAATAACTACCCAGGCAACCTATGCCTTGTCGAAGCAGAAATCGACAAAGAATCATTTGATTTGTACGTCGCATCAGTTGATGAAGAGTTCAGCATAACAAAGGATTATGAAGACAGCAAGGACCTGTTCCCGCCATACAACCTTCACAAAGATTTAATTGAATTATATGGTGTTACAAAAACACCAACACTTTATGTAAACGGCGTACTTGTAAGCTTTAAGTACAACCCAGAGAGCATAAAAGATGCAATCTGCGATACATTAACAACCCATCCAGCAGAATGCAGTGAAGAGCTCAGTTCAAGCACGGCAACAGTGGGTTTCGGGCCTGTGAGCTACTGATTATTCTCTTCTTTTGCGCACTTACATCTTTCACTTTTTCCGGGATTCGACTTCTTTTCCTTTCTTATGGGAAACCGTGATAAGTGCTGGTATCTGTACTATCACGGCAAAGACTATGAACATCCATCCTGCAATTAACCAGTAGTTCAGGGGATTCCAGAAGTACGTTGCCAGCAGTATGCCCAGTCCAAGTCCGCCAAGGAATTTGCCGAAGACCATAAAGATCAAGTTCGACGTGTGCATGGATTTTAACTTTTCGATTTTCTTCTCTAAGCAGTGCATAATATCACCAATTATAATTGATTCTCCCGGCTTATAAAATCCCTGTGATGGTTCTAATCTTCCTCGAATACAAACAGTTCTTCTATCGTCGTCTTCAGAGCTTTCGCTATATCATGCGCCAGCTTAAGGGAAGGGTTGTATTTCCCCTTCTCCAGAAACAGGACAGTTTCTCTACGAACTCCGACTTTCCGGGCGAGATCTTCCTGTGTCATATCATGCTTCGCTCGAAATTCCTTTATTCTCGTTTTCATATCATTTACCTGTCCTGTCGTAGTAGAACAGTGAAATTAGGCATACTACCAAAGCGCCGCCGAACAGAAGAGTGAAAGCCGGAAGCAGTATCTCCAAATTCTTGGTTAGGTATCCATACGCAAGAGTACCTGAACCAACCAATATAGTATACATAAAAGCATTCCTTGTCGCTCTTCCCACGTTTACTTCTATCCTTTCATCGCTCATTTTATATATTGAAAAGTAAGGAATGAAACCCAGGAATCCCAGGAAGCCACCCTTAAACTCCACAAAATACAAAAGGCTAAGCACAGACAAGAATCCCAGATACCACATCATGTTCTTCATCAGGCATCACCTCTACGATTAAAATAAAATCGCAATCCTAAAGAAAGGCCAGCCATTACAATAATTGATATTATCAATACTTGCGTTGCATTCATTTCAGGTATACCAAAAAATTCAGCACCCAGGAAAGTATACCACATGAGTCCGAGCATGAACCAAATTCCTATTGTAGTGGAGTAATGTCCTACGCGTCCTTCCACGTACATAGTTCTTTCGTCTTTTATGGGAAATCCACTCTTTTTTTCTTTCATGCTAACTCTTAGCGCAATACCAAATATGATAACTATTATAATGCCTATTACTGGAATTAATGATCCAAATATATCCATCATATATCACCTCATAATGTTAACTATTTCTAACCTTATGTTAAATATTTATAACATTTGAGTATTTAAAGTTATCGGTGTATCTGAATCAAAAACATATAACACGATGGTTTCCAGATTTTATTCATGCTTTTAAAAATTACTACGAAGTAGTTAACAGGTGTAACGATGAGATTCCGAAAATCAACTTACTTTCCAATAAAAGTTACTAAATACTGGAAGAATCTGGTATACGATGCCATAGATGAAAGGAAAGATCTTGGATTGTGTATGCCAGAAGATTTTGACGTATCTATAGGGATTTTACAAGGAAATAGTTCTGCAGCTGTTGCCTCGCGATATGGCAGTAAAAATTTATTTATGATAAACACTTTTGCTATTTTGTATAATAGTGATGTAGTTCATATGAGTAAGGTGGAAGAGGACAATATGGAAAAACTCATTAATTATTCTACTGTTGTGTCCAACTGTTTCCATAGGTTCGGGATTGCTGGAAAACCCAATGAAAAAGATGTCCTGCGTTGTATGCGTTCGAAAAATCCGAGAAAAGCGTTCGAAAATATGGTGAGTAAAAAATACACGAAATCTGAAATAAGGGACATGAAAGAAAAACAAGAATTAGACGGTTTCTCATTTGAAAAAGCCATAGATCACCTTTCAAAAGGTGCTTCTGGAGCGTTAAAGATTATAGATGAAATAAAACCATTAGTCACCAAATACCACAGTACCGGTAAAGGTATACTACATGATAATGTTACAGCAAGACATGAAACCGACCATCTGGCCTTCGTTGAGGGAAAAATGTATAAAAAAATAGATTGCATGTACATGAATCTTGTTGAAGCCATGAATGCAATAGCGGATGAACATAGCAGAGTGCCAGTTTCCGTAGAAATTGCTAATGATAATCAAAAAATGGTCGATTTTCATATAGATTCCGTTTTACTAATGGAGGCCGGTGCTCATGTGTTTAACTTTGTACCCGCTGGGGGCTGGGAAAAGCTGAAAGATAATTATATAGATGTGAAGAAAATGATAGCTTTTGAACTAATGGACAAATATATTCACACTCCAGATTGTAACGGCTTACTTTCTGAAAATGCCATTAAAGGTATGATAAGAACAGAAACATATAAAGGAGCTATTAACGATGATACTGCTAATTACGTATTAAGTAAACTTTCCGGACCATTCAAGAGATTTGTGTATACTGTGAAAAACCCCAAAGAAGTTCAATGGGGAGAAGCAGAAAGAATAAGGGAAGAATATAACGCTTACATTAAAAATTTAGGAAATAAAGCGCAAACAGCAGCAGAAGCAGTAGTCAAAGCGTACGTGGAGGACCACTCAAGACTGAATCATGCATACAGTGAAGCTGAATCATTCGATGAATTTATTGGCACATGCATGAACGACGGTTCCTGACATGACCCGCACATTCTAGAACCTATTCCATAGTTATGGTTATTGTTTTAACAGAGGAATTCATTGTTTTCGCATATGCAACCAGGAAGCAGTTGTTCGCATGTTTCCCCGCTAGGCCCCACTGAATCCCCTGTCCACGTATCAGGGAAATTCCCATTCGTAACACATGATAAGTGCCCAGCATTGGCACACGCATTCCTTGCAGTTGTCAAAGGACTAAGACCACCGTAATAAAATGGCCCGCCAAATGTGCCAAACGTACTTGCGAGTAAAACAAACGCTATGATAACAATAATCACGGGAATTAAAATCTTCAAATATTTGTTCATGTTTAAGAATTCCTAGCTTGATTAAAAAAGTTTTTTTTAAGTGGTTCCAGTACCAACCAATTAACTGTTAAATTAAAACAAACCAAAATATTACAATGGATAAAAGAATTGAAAATTTTCTTTTGCTTTCCGGTATAATATGTTACGTGTATTTTCTTGTAATACTGTTTGTCATGGGAGCATTATCTCCGGGGTATGACCATACCCTCAATTACATAAGCGAGCTTGGGGCGCATGACAGTCCTGTGATGATTTACGCGAACTTTTTGCTCTTCTTTGTAACAGGATTACTCTGGGCGCTTTTCTCGGTCGGACTTTTAAGAACTCTTGGAAAGGGAAAAACATGGACAGGTAAGATAGCATCAATGCTCATGATTTTTTCCGCCATAACGTTCATGTTAATCGCCTTCTATCCGTGCGACCCGGGCTGCAACAACCTCACCAACACAGGAATCACTCATGGATACATAAGTAATGGGATGGTTTACTTCGCTCTCCTCTCTCTCATCTTCCTCACGCTGGGATCTCTGAAAGGAGACTTCCTCAACAAGAAATGGTTTTTAGTTTTCCTTTCAGTTACAGTATTGACCTCGGTTCTCGGTTACATGTACTTGATGAACATAATATCAGGACCCATCTTCCAGAGATTGACAATAGCTCTACCGTTCACCCTGATGGGTGGACTGTCTGTTTGGCTTTACAAAAAGAGTATGGTTTAAACCCAGTTATACTTCATAGTTCCCTCAACTTTTCTCGCATTTCATCGTCTTTGTGTATTTGTCATAAGAGACATCATCAAAGCTGTTATCCATGCACGAGAATATGACGAAGTAGTTCCTGTCATTACATGACATTCCATTTGTCTTTTCAGTGAATGCAAGACCATCTTTCGTTATTTTATATGTCAACGGATCTTCCGTAAGTATCTCTCCTTCATTATCTTCGACATGTGTTTTCAATGTATTCAAATACTTCTCCATAGAATCCTCAGGAGAGTTAAGATAGAACGTACATGTATTGTCAGGCCTTGTCAGAGTGATGATGTTGAGAGGCTCGTTGTTCTCGACCTCGTTCCATTCAGGATATTCCATTGAGAAGGTTTCTAAAGACAACGGATTGGATGAAGTGTATCTCACGGGAGGGGGAGTTGCCTGCTCCTGTACGCATCCGCTGATTATGATGATGGCGAACAATGCACTAAGAATTGCTATTTTCATGATATCATATTCAATACATCTGTCCTCAGATTTCCCATATTTTCAAATGTCTCTCCGCTGTCCGTGCTCTTGTAGAAGTTGTATCCTGATGTTATTACATATACTATGCTGCTATTAGTTGGCGCAAAAACTATATCAGAGATGTGTCCCTTGCCTGTTCCGTCAGACACTATTGAAAGTACTTTAGTCTTTGATATAAGACCATCCCTTGACATATAAACACCATCACTTGCGGCATACAAAATTCTTTTTGGGTTAGACTGGGACACTGCAACAGCATAGCATGATCCTGCTGTTTCGCTCCATGTGTTTCCGCCGTCAGCAGATTTGATAAGATTGGAGCAGTCATCATGGAGTGCTCCGACTATTGTCTCACCGTCTGATGATATGTCAAAATAATTGAAATAATCAGAATCAATTCCTGTCCATGTAAGACCCGAGTCAGTGCTTTTGAAAAGTCCTATATGGTATTTTCCTTCTTCTATATCTATTCCCGACGTATAGACTAAATCGGGATTATCCTTTGCAGAAACTATGACACGATAAGCGTTTTTGCCGTCGTTTACCCCAAGGCTAACTCTTTCCCATTTCTCTCCTCCGTTTGTTGTCCTGAATATCCCTCCATCATAATATCCACCATCTGAAGCTGTGTTTCCACCACCACTTATACCGACAAGAGCGATGTCAGAATTTGTGGGATGTGCCCACACGCTCCATGGCCAGCCACTTGTAAGTCCACAACTCTTCCACTCCCAGCTGTCCCCGCCGTCAGTGCTTTTATACACTCCTGCAGCTGGTCCCGGGTAATTGGATAACAGCGGACCCGGTCCGGAGACTGCCGCCGCATACATTACCTGAGGGTTGCTTACCGAGTATGCGATATCGTATATCTCAGGATAAAACGGTTCATGTCCCATTACAGTATCCGGATCGTCATGCCAAAGTCCTTTTCTCATGCGGGTCCATGTCTCTCCTCCGTCAGTGCTTTTC